>NZ_JBFPFM010000007.1:0-123506 GCF_047977705.1 Curtobacterium sp. LFS084 | reverse complement strand
CTGGCGCACGGCGCTACCGTTGCGCCGCCGCGCGCCGCGCCGCGCCGCGGCGCGCGCGGCGCGCTAGCGCTGGCGCACGACCGCCTCGACGAGGGCCGCGACGACCTCGCCCGGGTTCACCCCGGGCAGCGCCGCCGAGTCGAACACGATCCCCACGTTCGCCCCGATGAGCACCCGGGCGAAGTCCGCCAGCGGCATCCCGGCATCGATCTCCGGGTGCGCCCCGAACCACAGCTCCACGAGCTCGAGCACCCCGTCCTGCAGCTCCCGCCGCTGGCGCACGAACTCGGGCAGGAACTCGGGTCGGCGCATCGCGTACCCGCGGAACTCCGAGAGCAGGGCGAACTGCGCGGTCTGGTCGTGCCGGCCGAACGCTGCCCGGACGACGTCGCCGATGTCCACGGCTGCGATGTCCGCACGCACGAGTTCCCGCAGCGAGCCGAGCACGAGGTTCGTCTGGCGCTGCATGACCTCGGCGACGAGGTCTTCCTTCGACGAGAAGTTCGAGTAGACGGCACCCTTGCTGAACCCCGCGCGGGCGGCGATCTCGTCGAGCCGGGCCTCGTGAACGCCCTGCTCGGCGAAGACCTGGGCGCCGGCGACCAGCAGGCGCTCGCGCACCTCGGCTCGTGGGGTGCGGGGCGTGGGCGGCCCGGTGACGGAGGAGCTGGGATCGGCGTCGTCGCTCATCGGTTCCTGATTCGACGGGGCCCGCCGTGATCCGTCGGGTCCGGCTTCGTCGGGCTGGCGTGAGGGTGGGTCACGACCATTGTGCTGGAGGCAGGGTGCGTCGGGAGACCTGCCGCGCCGCGCGTCTGATCCCGCGCGGCATCAGCGAAGCCCCCAACCACAGGTCCGTTCGGAACCGGCGCGTTCGGGTCGCGTCGGTGCTCCAGCGGACCATGGACGCCGGGTCGATACCCGGCGGTACCGATTGTACGACCGAGGACCGACAGATGACAGCCCCCTCGGCGCGTTCAGCCGTCCGACGGTTCGACGGACCCGGACCCGGACCCGGACCCGGACCCGGACCCGGACCCGGGCCCGGACCCCGACCCGGGTCCGGATTCGAACCCGGACCCGGACCCCGACCCGGGTCCGGATTCGAACCCGAACCCGGAGCCGGACCCGGACCCCGACTCGTTCTCGTGGTGCACGCTCCCCGCGCCGGACCGTCGGCCCGGTCGTCGGAGCAGTCGGATGGCCTCCGGACGAAGCTTCCGACCCCGCTGGAGCAGGGAGCCGAGGGTGGACTTCGGCTGCCAGTCGCGACCGTTCGGCAGGCCCCACCCCCGTCGGACGGCACCCCAGCGCAGCCCGAGGGAGAGGACGATCGCGGCGATGATCCCGATCGACGGGGACCCGAGGTGGGACGCGACGACCATCACGGCGGACGCGGCGACGGCCACGGTGGCGTAGAGCGCGTTGCCGCCGAACACGGCGGGGACCCGACGGAGCAGCAGGTCCCGCATCGCACCGCCACCCACCGCCGTGATCGTGCCCATGATGATCGCGGCCGGCCAGTCGAGCCCGGCGTCGAACGTCCGCTGCACCCCGACGACCGACCAGAAGCCGATGACCGCGGCGTCGAGCACGGTGAACAGCCGGTCCCAGGTCAGCTCCGAGAACGACACGAAGAAGGCGATGAGCGCACCGGCGATCGCGACCGGCGCGTACAGGGGGTCGACGAGCGCGACGGGCGGCCCGTTCTGCAGCAGGGTGTCCCGGAGCATGCCGCCGCCGAGGCCAGAGACGAACCCGACGACCAGGAAGCCGAAGAGGTCGAAGTCCATCGTCCGGGCGAGCGAACCGCCGAGCAGCGCCGACGCGAACACCCCGGCGAGGTCGAGCACGTTCGTGACCGACGCCAGGCCATCGACCGACAGCAGGTTCATGAGAACCATCAAACCCCACGCCGGACGACTGGCGAGCCGGACCGCGGTTAGGTTAGCCTCACCTTCGTCATGCTCGCCACTCTCGTCATCGGCCTCCGCGAAGGCCTCGAAGCGACCCTCATCGTCGGCATCATCGCCGCGTTCCTCCGTCGCAACCGCGTCCCCCTCGCCCCCATGTGGCTCGGCGTCGGGGTCGCCGTGGTGCTCAGCGTCGCCGTCGGCTTCGGCCTGCAGGTCGTCGAGCAGGCCCTGCCCCAGGCCCAGCAGGAGGGCATGGAGGCGATCATCGGCATCGTCGCCGTCGTCTTCGTCACGGGGATGATCGTCTGGATGCGCTCGCACGCGCGGAGCCTCACGACGGAGCTCGAGGCGAGTGCGACCGCGGCGCTCGGCCGCGGCACCGCCTGGGCACTCGCCGGCATGGCCTTCCTCGCCGTCCTCAAGGAGGGCTTCGAGACCGCGGTCTTCCTGCTGGCGACGTTCCAGGCCTCGTCCGACACCGGGCTCGCGGCACTCGGTGCGGTGATCGGCATCGCGGGCGCCGTCGTCGTCGGGTACGGCATCTACACCGGCGGTGTCCGACTGAACCTGTCGAAGTTCTTCACCGGCACCGGGATCTTCCTCGTGTTCGTCGCCGGCGGGCTCGTGCTGACCGTGCTCCGCCGCGCGCACGAGGCCGGTTGGATCGTCATCGGGCAGCAGCGCACGGTCGACCTCGGCTGGCTCGCGCCGAACGGGTCCGTGCAGGGCGCCCTCGTCACCGGCGTCCTCGGCATCCCGCCGGACCCCCGGGTCATCGAGGTCCTCGGCTGGGTGCTCTACGTCGTCCCCGTCCTCGCGATCTCGCTGTGGCCGCGCGCCTGGCGTCCGTCCCGCACCCGGGTGCCGGCCGTCCGGACCGCCGTGGCCGCCGTCCTCGCCGTCGCCGCCGCGACGCTCGCGATCGCCGTCCCCACGGGCAGCGTCGACCTGCCGCACACGACCGCCGTCACGGGCGGCGCCGGTTCCGTCACCGCACAGGTCGACGGGGCGACCGCGACCATGCGCACCAGCGGCACGGGCCAGGAGGCGCGGGTCGCCTTCCCGGCGTCGACCCACCGGAGCGTCACCCGCGCGGGCGTGACCGCTGACCGCTGGCGGCGGACCGAGGACGGGTCGGCCGCGCAGCGGCCGTCGAGCCTGACGCTCGACGATCTGGTCGACCTGTTCGGGCGCGTCCCCGTCGGGGTCTCGCCGAGCACGAACCCCGGGCCGTTCACGGCCCGCTGGGTGGTCCGCGACACCGTCACCCTGTGGACGGTCCGGGGTGGGGTCCTGGACGCGAGCCGCACCGAACGCACGGTGCTCACGATCGCCGGTGGGGGCCTCCCGTCCGCTCGCACCACGACCCTGGACCGCGGGGTCTGGTCCGTGCCGGACGCCCGCGTCCAGCAGGCCGCCACCGCGGTGGCGGCCGCGGACACGCGCTCCGCCGAGCTGCTGCTCTGGAAGGCCTGGCTGCCGATCGCCCTCGGCGTCGCCGCCGCGGCCCAGGCGTTGCTCGCGCTCCGCGACCGCCGTCGCCGGCCGGCCCCCACGACCCACACCCCCGAAACCGACCCGTCGCGCGGCCCACCCGCGGACGACCCCACGAGGAGCCCTGAGTATGCCGTTCGGTAGGACTGCCCGCCCCCTGACCACCCTCGGCGCCCTGGGCGTCGTCACCGCCCTCGCCCTGACCGGCTGCGCGAACTCGTCCACGACGGCCGGTGCCGGTGCGAGCAGCTCCGGCACGGTGTCCCGCGTCTCGGTCACGCTGACGAACGACGGATCCGACACGTGCGCCGTGTCGACCACGAAGGTCCCCGCCGGGCCGGTCACGTTCACCGTCAAGAACGAGTCGTCGACCGCGATCACCGAGGTCGAGCTGCTGCAGGACCAGCGGATCCTCGGCGAGAAGGAGAACCTCGCGCCCGGGCTGGCCGCCGTGACGTTCACCGCCACGCTCAGCGGCGGCAAGTACCAGGTGTACTGCCCCGGGGCCGACCGAGAGCTCACCGACTTCACCGTCACCGGCAAGGTGACCTCGACGGCGAACAGCAGCGCCGCGACCCTGCTCGACGAGGGCACGAAGGGCTACGCCGAGTACGTCGACGGGCAGGTCACCGACATGGTCGCCGCGGTCGAGCAGCTGCAGAAGGACGTCGACGCGGGCGACCTCGCCGCCGCGAAGACCGACTACGCGAACGCCCGTCCGTTCTACGAGCACGTCGAGAGCGACGTCGACGGCTTCGTGAAGAAGGGCTACAAGGCCACCGACAACGCCGGCAACCTCGACTACCTCATCGACATGCGGGCCTCGAACCTCGACCCGGCCGTCGGGTGGAGCGGGTTCCACGCGGTCGAGAAGGACCTGTTCCAGGCCGGCGCCATCACCGCGTCGACCAAGAAGACCGCCGCTGACCTGACCGAGAACGTGCAGCTGCTCGCGAAGCTCGTGCCGACCCTCGACTACAAGCCGGAGGACCTCGCGAACGGTGCCGCCGGCCTGCTCGAGGAGGTCCAGTCGAACAAGATCACCGGCGAGGAGGAGGCGTACAGCCACATCGACCTCGTCGACCTCGCCGCCAACGTGGAGGGTGCCCGCCAGGCGTTCGCGTACCTCAAGCCCGGCCTGACGAAGCTCGACCCGACGCTGACGAAGCAGATCGCGACGCAGTTCGACCGGACGAACACGCTCATGGACGGCTACCGCGACGCCGACGACCTGGGCGGGTTCGCCACGTGGGACGCCGCCACCGAGGCGTCCGACGCGAACACCATCTCGCAGCAGGTCCAGGCGCTGCAGGACCCGCTGTCCCGCCTCGCCGAGAAGGTCGCCACGGCGTGACGACCCCGCACGACGCGACGACCCCGCACGACGCGACGACCCCGCACGATGCGACGACCCCGAACGACGTGACGACCACGCTCGACGAGCAGCCCCGCGACCAGCCGGGCCCCGCTTCGCTGTCCCGGCGCGGGCTCTTCGGCGCCGGCGTGACCGCGGGCGTCGCGGCGGCCGGAGCCGGCATCGGCGCGGCGGCTGGGGTGGCCGGGGCGACCGCCGCGACCGGGGTGAACCCGTTCACCGCGGCGACGAACGGCGACGAGTCGATCGACCTCTCCCAGAGCCACCCGTTCTACGCGACCGCCGCGCGGCAGCCGCAGGGCGGTGTCCGGACCGCGCCGCAGCGCTACTGCGTCTTCATGACGTTCGACCTGTCGTCGACCGTGACGACCGACCTGCAGGTGCTCCTCGCCAGGTGGTCGGCGTCGATCGCGCAGCTGCAGGCCGGCAAGACCGTCGGCAGCGTCGAACCCGCGCACGGCGACGGCGTCGGCGCGGACACGGGGGAGGCGCTCGACCTCGGTCCCGCGTCCCTGACCGTCACGGTCGGCCTCGGCCCGGGGATCTTCGACGAGCGGTTCGGCCTGGCGTCGAAGCGACCGGAGCACCTCGCCGCGATCCCGACCCTGCCGAGCGACAACCTCGACGCCGGCCTCACCGGTGGGGACCTGTCCCTGCAGGCCTGCGCGGACGACCCGCAGGTGGCGTACCACGCGGTCCGCGACCTCGCCCGGATGGCCAGGGGCACCGCGACCGTCCGGTGGACGGTGCTCGGCTTCGGCCGGGCCTCGGCCGGTCCGGACCAGTCGACGCCCCGCAACCTGATGGGCTTCAAGGACGGCACCCGCAACATCACCACCGACGAGGACTACGACCGCTTCGTCTGGCTCGACGAACCGGGTCCCGGCGCCGGGTGGATGCGGGGCGGGACGTACCAGGTGGTGCGGAAGATCCGGATGAACATCGAGATCTGGGACGCGGACGTCGTCAGCGACCAGCAGCGCGTGTTCGGACGCACGAAGATCGAGGGCGCTCCGCTCTCGGGCGGATCCGAGCACACCACGCCGGACTTCGGCGCCGCGCACCGGGACGGCACGACCAAGATCGACCCGAAGTCGCACATCGCACTCGCCGCGCACGAGGCGAACGGCGGCGTCAAGATCCTCCGTCGCGGCTACAACTACACGGACGGGCTGAACCAGTACGGCCAGCTCGACGCCGGGCTGCTCTTCGCCGCGTACATGAACGACCCCGTGCACTTCACGACGCTGCAGCGGAAGCTCGGCGCGTCGGACCGGCTGAACGAGTACGTGTCGCACATCGGGAGCGCGGTGTTCGCCGTCCCTCCGGCGCCGCGCAAGGGCTCGTACATCGGCGAGCAGCTCTTCCGCTGACGACGTGAGATGGGTGCCCTCCGTCGTTTCCCTGGAGACGGAGAGCACCCGCGTCGCGGAGTCCCCCGGTCGGAACCACCGTCCGGGATGAGAGGCGACCCAGCGCGACGCGTCGCGATGCGACAGGGCTGAGCGTACCCCGCAGATCGCCGGTCCAGCGGGGAACCACCGTGATGGGACACGTTGTCCCGGCCGCCCGCGGACCGTGTGTCGGTCCTGCGGGCCGGAACCGTGCCTCCTGGACCGACGAGAGCGGGCCGTCCCACGTGGGTGGGACGACCCGCACGATGGCCGGGAGGCGCGGCGTCAGTCCGTCAGGTCCGTCGCCTCCGGCTCGGTGCGCTTCCGGCGGACGAGCGCCAGTGCCGCGAGACCCGCGAGGAGCAGCAGGCCCGCCGCGACGGCCGGGGCCACGATGTCGGCGCCGGTGAAGGCGAGCGCGCCGCCGGCGTTCGCCGGGACCGCGCCGTCGACGATGCCGTCACCATCGGTGTCGCCACCGACCGTGCCACCCGTTCCGCCGCCCGCTCCCGGGGTCCCAGGGGTGCCGGGGTCGGTGGGATCGGTCGGGTCCGTCGGGTCCGTCGGGTCGACGGCTGCGGCGACCGGGATCGTCACCGCGAGCGTGATCGTCTGCCCGTCCGGCAGCGTGACGACGAGCGGCTCGTCGGTCGTGGCCGCCGGGGCGACGGCTGCGGCGAGGGTGGTCGTCGCGGCTGCCCGGCCGAGCGCGGTCGCGGGGGTCGCGGTCGCGCCGGGGACGAGGAACGACAGGGTCGCCCGTCCCTGCTCGTCCGTGGTGTCGATGATCGTCGTGTCGATCGCCGCGCGGTCGAGTTCCTCCCCACCCGCGCTGACCGTGACGGTGCCGCCCTGGTCGGGTTCGTTGCTGAACGTCAGCGAGGAGAGCTCGATGGTGACCCGGTCGCCCGGCTGGAACCCACCGTCGGGCGTCGCGGTCGTCCGGACGCCGGTCGAGCGCTGGTCGTCCGCGACGACCACCGATGGGTTGGCCCGGAAGTACTCGACCTGTGCCTCGAGGTCGACCGTCCCGCTGTCCTGCTTCGACGCTGCCCGCGTGAACGCCGCGAAGTTGTCGCCGCCCCCGGCGAGGAACGAGTTGACCGTGACCTTGTACGTCGTGTCGGCCACGATCGGCTTCCCGTCGAGGGTCATCGTCGTGACGTGCGAGCCCGCGGCTGCGTCCGGGTCGTAGGTGTACCCGAAGCCGTCCGAGGCGCCGAGCTTGAGGAACGGCCGGCTCGACCCGGTCGGCTGCCACTGCTCCTCGAGCGCCTGGCGGATCTGCGCGCCCGTCAGGTCGAGGACCACGAGGGTGTTGGCGAACGGCTGGACGACCGCGGCCTCCTTGTAGGTGACCGCGCCCGAGGCGATGTCCGCGCGGAGGCCGCCGGGGTTCATGAACGCGAGTTGCGAGCCCTGTCGGGTGGTCGCGGCGCGCTGCACCTCGGCGACGAAGTTGCCCATGGTGGACTCGCCGCCGCGGTTCTCCGAACCGTTCGACTGGACGGCGCGCTTGAGGTCCCGGTCGACCGTGCCGAGCTCGACGGCACCGAGCTCGTCGGCCTCGGCCACGGCAGCGGAGACGGTGGCCTGCACGTCGGCGTCCGGCGTGAAGGTGCCGTCGACGAGCCGGATGTTCTCGGCCACGGACGGGGTGACCGTGCCGTCGGCCGCGACCTGCAGCTGCACGTGCCCGAGGTTGAAGCCGTACGAACCGGTCTGGATCACCGGACGCTCGACGTCGCTCCCCGTCGGGGCGACCCAGTGCACGTACGTCTGGTGCGTGTGGGCGGACAGGATGGCGGAGACTCGCGGGTCCACGCCCCGCACGGCCTTCGCGAACTCGGAGTCGCCGTCGAGGTCCGTCGCGGCGCTGCTCTCGGCGCCGTCGTGCACGAGCAGGACGAGGACGTCGGCCTCTCCGTTGCCGGCGACGCCGTCGGTGAGGTCGGCCGCGACCTTGTTCACCTCGGTCGTGATGTCGCCCATCTCGAGCCCCTGGATGCCGTCCGGGCTCACGAGGCCCTGCCCGACGAGGTCGACCGTGGCGCCGATGAAGCCGACGCGCTTGCCGCTGATCTCCTCGATGGCGTAGGGGGCGAAGGCGGGCTCGCCGGTTGCCTTGTCCAGGATGTTCGCGGAGACGTAGTCCCACTCGGCCTTGCGCACGCCCTCGCCCTGGCCGCCGATCACGCGGTCGCGCAGGTCGTCCTGGCCCTTGTCGAGCTCGTGGTTGCCGATCGCGCTGACCGACAGGTCCATCTGGTTCAGCACGTCGATCGTCGGCTGGTCGTCCTGGATGAAGGACTCGAAGGTCGAGCCGCCGATGTTGTCGCCCGCGCTCACGAACGCGCTCGTCGTGGGGTCGTCGCCCCGGAGCTCGTCGAGCGCCCCGGCGAGCACGGCCGCGCCCGCGGCGTCGCCGTCGCGGGGCGGCGTGCTGATGGACTGCGCGATGCGGCCGTGGAAGTCGTTGACGTCGTAGAGGTCGATCGTGGTGTCCCCGTCGGCGGCCAGCGCGGCGGACGGGACGGACAGGGCGACGAGCACGCCGGCGGTGGCGAGTGCTGCGCCACCGACGAGGCGCCGTCGTCGGCGCGAGGAGGTGTGAGCGTTCATCGCCCACGAACCTATGAACTCGTACAGCGACGCGCCAGGGTGTGCCGCAACACGTCACGTGGTGTTCACACACGCAACACGCGGGCCGCACGCCGCTGGAGGCGTCGCGCCTCGGGCGTCGGGCGTCAGGCGTCCGACGTCCCGCTCGTCACGGGATCTCCCGCCACGTGCCGTCGGCAGCGCTGCCGACCACGGCGTCGATGACGTGCGCGGCCCGGGCCCCGTCCGCGAACGTCGGGAGCCCGTCCGGCCAGCCCTCCGGGTCGGGCCCGCTCCGGACCGCCTCGTACGTGTCCGCGACGAACGCGGCGAACGCGTCGAGGTAGCCCTGCGGGTGCCCGGCCGGTACGACCGCCAGCCGGCGCTGGTCCGGGACACCGAGCGACGGGTCCCGCACGACGATCTGCGCACCCCGCTCGTTGCCGAACCACGCCGACTCCGGCTGTTCCTGGTCGAAGGCGGCGGACCCGCGGGTGCCGTCCACCTCGAACCACAGCCGGTTCTTCCGACCGGACGCGACCTGCGAGATGACCACGTTGCCGATGCGCCCGGCGCCGGTCCGGAAGGTCGCGACGGCGGTGTCCTCGGTCGTCACCTCGGCGCGCTGCGAGGCGTCGGCGACCGGGTCGGGATCGGGGGAGCCGGAGAACGACGGACCGGACGCCGCCGGCCTGGTCGGGTAGACGATGTCGGTCGCCGCGGACACCGACGCGAACCGCTCACCCGTGACGAACTCGACCAGGTCGCACCAGTGCGACCCGATGTCGGCGAACGCCCGCGAGAGGCCGCCGGACCCCGCGTCGACCCGCCACGAGGACGCGTCCTCGTCGAGCATCCAGTCCTGCAGGTAGTGGCCGTGCACGGCGAGGAGTCGTCCGAGGTCGCCGTCGGCGATGCGACCGCGGATCTCGCGGATGATCGGGTGGTAGCGGTACACGAACGGCACGGTCGCGACGACACCGGCCCGACGAGCGGCCTCGACCAGTTCGTCGGCCTCGGCGGTGTCCATCGCGAGCGGCTTCTCGCAGACCACGTTGATGCCGGCGGAGACGACCGCGAGCGCCTGCGGGTGGTGCTGGTCGTTCGGCGTGCAGACGTGCACGACGTCCGGAGCGTCCGCGATCACCTCGTCGAGCGACGCGTAGCCACGGGGGAGGTCGAGCTGCGCGGCGACCTGCTCGGAACGGGACGGACTCCGGCCGAGCACGCCGAGGACCTCGGCCCCGGCCGCGCGGGCAGCCCGCGCGTGGACCCCGGCGATCATGCCGGTCCCGACCACGGCGACGCGCAGGCGTCGCTCTCCGTACCCACTGCTCATGGTGCTCCCTCGCGCCGGACTGGACCCACCGTACCGACGACTCCCGGCCACACGCCGGAACGCGTGAGTACGTTCTGGGGCATGTCGAGCCTCCAGACCTCCCTGCTCATCCTCGGTGCCAGCGGCGACCTGTCCAAGCGACTGCTGCTGCCGGGCCTCGCCACGCTCCTCGAGGTGAAGGACGACTGGGACGTCCAGCTCGTCGGCGCCGGTGTGGAGGACATCTCGGACGCCGACTGGAAGGCGCAGGTCCGGACGTCCTTCGAGAACGCGCAGGCGTCGAAGAACGAGGAGGACGAGGGGGCTGGCGACGGTGGCGAGCACC
Source organism: Curtobacterium sp. LFS084 (assembly GCF_047977705.1). Classification (NCBI taxonomy): domain Bacteria; kingdom Bacillati; phylum Actinomycetota; class Actinomycetes; order Micrococcales; family Microbacteriaceae; genus Curtobacterium; species Curtobacterium sp. LFS084. Next base: position 113,062 of record NZ_JBFPFM010000007.1, on the reverse strand, counting down.
TCAGCAAGCGACTCCTCGACGTCATCGACGCGTCGAGCTACCGCAAGGCCGACGTCACCGACGCGGACGACCTGCGCGCCCTGCTCGGCGTGTGCGAGCACGACCCCGCGATCTACTTCGCGCTGCCGCCCGCCGTGACCGAGAAGAGCTGCGAGGTGCTGAAGGACCTCGACCTGCCGTCGGGGACTCGCCTGGCGCTCGAGAAGCCGTTCGGCACCGACGCCGAGAGCGCCGAGCACCTGAACGACGTCCTGCACTCGTTCCTCCCGGAGGAGCGGATCCACCGTGTCGACCACTTCCTCGGCCGCTCCACCGTCCTGAACCTGCTCGGCCTGCGGTTCGCGAACCGCATCATCGAACCGCTGCTGTCGTCCGCGCACGTCGCCCGCGTCGACATCGTCTACGACGAGACGCTCGGCCTCGAGGGGCGTGCGCGCTACTACGACAAGGCGGGCGCGCTCGTCGACATGATCCAGAGCCACCTGCTGCAGGTGATGGCCGTGGTCGCGATGGAGGCACCCGCCTCGATCGACGCGGACGACCTGCGCACCCAGAAGGAGCTCGTGCTCCGTGCCGTCCGGCCCTGGGGCGGCGACGTCGTCGCGGCCGGCAAGCGTGCCCGGTACATCGCGGGGACGATCGGCGACCGCTCGCTGCCGTCGTACACCGACGAGGACGGCGTGGACCCGGACCTCGGCACCGAGACGCTCGCACAGCTCACCCTCGAGATCGCGAACTGGCGCTGGGCCGGCGTGCCGTTCACACTCCGCTCCGGCAAGGCCCTCGCCGCGCAGCGCCGCGAGATCGTCATCACCTTCAAGGACTCGCCGCACGTGCCCGTCGGCCTCACCGGCGCCGAACTGCCGGACCGGCTCCGGATCTGGATCGCCCCCGACGAGATGCAGCTCGAGCTGAACGTGAACGGGGCCGGCGACCCGTACTCGATCGACCACACGAGCCTCGACGTCACCTTCAACCCCGGACGGCTGAGCGCCTACGGTGAGGTGCTGGCCGGCGTGCTCGAGGGCGACGCGACCCTCTCCGTCCGCGGGGACAGCGCCGTGCAGGGCTGGAAGGTCGTCGAGCCGTTCCTGCAGGCATGGCGCAGCGGGAAGACACCGCTGGACGACTACGCCGCGGGCTCCGAGGGGCCCGCTTCCTGGGACAACATCGACTGCTGACGGTCCGCGCGGCGTAGGTTCCGAGGCGTGACCACGATCGACGACGTCCTGCAGACCGTTCCCGAACCCGCCGGAGCCGACGTGCGCGTCGACCCCGTCCGCTACGACCACGAGGGCACCGCGCTGCTCGGCGTGCTGGCGAAGGACGCCGCGATCGCGGGCCGACGCCCGGCCGTCCTCGTCGTGCACGACTGGCACGGCGTGAACGAGCACGTCGAGGCCCGCGTGACGATGCTCGCCCGGCTCGGGTACGTGGCGTTCGGCGCCGACGTCTACGGCGAGGGCGTCCGGCCGGGCGACGACACGGCTGCGGAGGTCGCCGGGTCGTACTACCAGGACCTCCCGCTCATGCGCGCCCGCGTGCAGGCCGGCCTCGACCGTCTGCTCGAGGACCCCGACGTCGACCCGACCAAGGTCGTCGTGATGGGGTACTGCTTCGGGGGATCCGCGGCCCTCGAACTCGCACGCACCGGAGCCGACCTCGTCGGCGCGGTGTCGTTCCACGGTGGCCTCATCGTGCACGACCCCTCCGACGCGTCCGCGATCCGCGCGAAGCTGCTGGTGCTCACCGGCGCATCCGACCCGGTCGTCCCCGACGAGACCGTCGTCGCGTGGGAGGACGAGATGCGTGCAGTGCCCGAGGTCGACTGGCAGCTCGTGAGCTACGCCGGCGCCATGCACGCCTTCGCGGTGCCCGGGACGGACGCGCCGGACCACGGTGCCCAGTACCAGGCACGCGCCGACCGCCGCTCGTGGCGTGCGCTCGAGGTGTTCCTCGCCGAGGTCTTCGACGAGGAGCTCGCCGCGCATTGAGGCCGACACGCCGACGGGGGCGCTCGGGCGGCCTCGATTGGCGCCCGAGCCGCAGCTGTTGTAGAGTCTTCCACGGCCGCAAGGCCACGCGCTCGTAGCTCAATGGATAGAGCATCTGACTACGGATCAGAAGGTTGGGGGTTCGAGTCCCTTCGAGCGCACACTGTGTCGAGACACTAAGGGAAGCCCCGTCGTAACCGTCAGGTGACGATGGGGCTTCCCCGTTGTCCGCCACCCGAACGGCACACCCGTCCGCGTCGCGAAGAGGCGCGGCAACGCCAGCCGTGGTTCGTAGATCCCGTTGATCCAACCGCTGACCGAGTTCCGGGACACCCCGAGGTATTTGGCCATCTCGACGTTGCTGACGTTCGAGACGCGCAGCGCCTTCCGCATCCGGTCTGCCAAATCCCAGCCGAGCGGACTTAGCGGCGGCGTGATCAAAATTGACGTCGAGGGCGGCATGTCCGCCGACGTCGTGTACTTCGCCGGCACCGTGTTCCCCGGCGAAGTGCTCGTGAGCTGGGCGGAAGCCGTGGCGCGGGTGTCGTCCATCGTCACCGGCATCGCGATCACGCTCGTCGTCGGGCTGAACGTCGCGCTGCGAATCCGCGAGTTTGTCAACCGCGTCCGGCAGATCGCGTCCAACCTCGGCCTCGTCAAGCACGAGGTGAAGAACAACCACGACACGAACCTGCGCGAAGAGGCCGACGTCCGGCACGCGGAGGACGCCTTCTGGGGGATCACGCTGCCCGCGCAGATCGACCTCTGGTCCGGTCAGTACAACGCCGCGATGAACGTCGCGTCCGGGGCGGGCAAGTGATGGGCGTTCACGAGCGTGCCGTCGCCGTTGGCCCCATCTGGTGCACCGGTCAGCGGGCGATGCGAACCGTGCTGCAGACGCCGCTTGCGATCGCCGTCGGCCTCGGAAGCTCGGTCGCCGTGCTCACCGCCGTCGCGCCGCAAGTGCGCCGCGCGACATCCTGCCGCCGTCGTGGCTCGCGCGCTAACGGGGGCATTCGCGTTCGTGGTCGCGATTGCCACGACCCTGTCGAAGCTCACGGCAATCCCGGTTGTGAATCGGTGGCTGACGCGCGTGCATGTTGGATCGCTCCCGAAGTCGGCTGCGCTGGCGGAATCGGACGATACCGACGACGAGCTGCCCGAATCGAGCAGCGGGGGGGGTATCCCGACGATCGGACGTGGGAACCGTCCGACGCGCTCACCTGACGCAGCGATGCCTGCGACGCGGTCGTGTGTAGTGTCGCAGCGTGAAGCGAAATGCGGGCGTCATTACCACCATCGTGCTCGTCGGCGTGGCCCTCGTGATTTTCCTGACGGCTTTCGTGCCAATCGACACGAAGAGGATCACCGCCGTCGCCGGAGTTGCAACTGCCGTGGCGGCTTTGGCGTCGCTTGGGTCGGCGCTCGTCAGCGGAAGATCGGCGCGTGAGTCCGCATTCGCAGCACGGCAGTCTGTTCGTGCCCTGAGCTACGCAGCCAAACCCGCTTTCAATCTCTACGTCGGCAATCGGAAAGACGAGTGGTTCTTTGTCCTTGAGAACACCTCTATTCACAAGGCCGGCAGTGTGGAGCTGCGATGGCAGCGATCCGGCGTGTGGTCCACCGCGATGCAACTCACACCGATGAATGGCATGACTCTCACCTCTCGAGGGCTGTCTTTCGGGACGAGTGGCGTGCAGCAACGTGTGCCGATGCCCGGAGCGGTCAGGACTCCCGAAGAGATCACTGCACTGAGCGTGACCTATACCGGGGTCACCGGACCGACACGCTGGACGACGGTGGTCCGGGTTCTGCCGGGTGAAGCGGTCTGGGACGCCTTTGTGATGTTGGAGGCGCGTCCAACGGAGATCGTCGAGGACAGCGAGCAGCCCGACTCGCTGTCACGGACCGGACTCGAATAGGCTCGGGCCCGTGCACTGGGACGCGGACTTCATTCGGTGGCTGGTCACCACGCTGATCGCAATCGCCGCTCTGATCATCCCGCAGATTGATAAGCGCCGCGCTTCGCGCTACAAGCCCATCTGGGGTCGGGAGGGCACGATGCGCGGAGAAACACATCGAGTCTTCAACAACACGGGTGAGGATGCCGAGGAGGTGCAGGTGAACCTCGTGTATTGGAGCATGCCGGACGACGACCTGGGAGACACGCTCGCCCGTGCTAACCGAGTCGCCGCTGGTGACAGTCTTGCTTACACCTTCCCAACGGAGGGGGCAATATTCATGCGCGTTCGATGGAAGCGCTCGAGCACACAACATTGGTACACACAGGATCTCGTGGACCCGGATCGGCGGAGTTGGCGGCAGCGACTGGGCGATCGGATTTCCGGCACCTCGAGACCATCGAATGCCGGCCGGAGAATTCACTGACGGAGGTTCTACGAGGCGATTGCGTCGATCGTGCGACGCCGATCCGCATCGTCGGTAGCGACGTATACGCGCGTCGTTACGGGGGATGCGTGCCCGAGCAGGTATCGCACGACGGCAAGATCGCGGTTCACGCGGTTCACGTGGTTCACGCGGTTCACGCGGTTCACGCGGTTCACGCGGTGAGCGCGGGATGCGGAGCGGTGCCGCAGCGAGTGGATCTTAGTCGGCGTCTAAGAGCCCGATAATGAGCTTGCCCACCCAGCGCGGCGACAGGTGCCTGTCCTCATCGCCCGGGAAGAAGAATCCGTGGGGCTGGTCGCGAAGGACGGTGGCAAGCCCCCTCGTCAGCGACACGTTGCGGCGCCTGCCACCCTTGCTGTGCACGACGAGCGTCCACCCGAGTATGTCTCCGTACACGTCGTCGGAGTGCGCGACAGCGATCTCAGCGCGCCGCATTCCGCAGTCGGCCGCGAGGCGCATCATGAGCCGTTCGCGCTCGTCACCGCGGCGCTTGGCGACGTGGAAGACGGTATCGGGGCTGGGGAGCGGCAGCGGTACGGCGGGTTGACCCGGGGCAGCGTTGCAGCCGGGTTCGTCGTCGTGTGACCGGCCTCGCCCGCCCACAACCAGAATCCGCGGAAGGTCGTGCGGCGTCCGCGTCGTGTCTCGCTCGCCCATGGTTGAGAACCGGCCCATGTCACCAGCCTGTCGGCCGTGACGGCCCACGGTGTCGGTGTTCCGATCCTGCGGGCAAGGTGCTCGAGGTGTTGACGGCGGATGTAGATCGTGATGCGGGGGAGTCCGGCCGCCTGCTGCGCGGCCAGGAATCCGAGGATTGCCAGGCCCCAGGATTCGCGGATCGTTCGCATTGCGGGCAACGACTGTTGCATATCTGCAAACGAATCCTGTCCTCGGTGCGCGGATCGCGCTCGGTTCGCGACCCGGCGCGGCGTGGCCCTACGCGACCTTTGGCAGCGGCGCGGCGGCCGGGGGACGACGGCGGATCGGCGTCACATTGGGGTCACTGCGCGGGTTGTGTCGACCGCGAACTACAGAACAGAAGGTTGGGGGTTCGAGTCCCTTCGAGCGCACAGCACCACCGATCCGATCGAAGGCCCCGTCGCACCGCGACGGGGCCTTCGTCGTTCCGCCGCGCGCTCGTCGCGGACGGACGGACGGGAGGCGCGATGCCAGCTGGCACCGCGCCTCCCGTCCGTCACGCAGCCGCGTCGACTACGCGGCCTGCGCGCGCGCCTCGGCCAGCGTCGGGTAGTCGGTGTAGCCCTCGGCCGTCGCGCCGTAGAAGAACTCGGGACGCGGCTCGTTCAGCTCGGTGTCCTGCTCCCAGCGGTACGCGAGGTCCGGGTTCGCGATCGCCGCACGACCGACCCCGACGGCGTCTGCGTGACCGCCCTCGACGAGGGAGATCGCCTCGTCGCGGGTCGTCAGCGCGCTGAAGCCGGAGTTGGCGACGAGCGGAGCGCCCGCCGTGCGACGGATGTGCTGCACGAGGTCGCCGGTCGGCTCGGCGTGCAGGACGTCGACGAAGGCGAGACCGAGCGGTGCGAGGCCCTCGGCGATGGCGGTGTAGACCGCGCGGACGTCCTCGGGGTCGCTCTCGAGGACACCCTGGATCCCGTGCTCGGGCGACAGGCGGATGCCGGTGCGGTCGGCGCCGATGGCCTCGGCGACGGCCGTGGTGACCTCGATCGCGAAGCGCGCGCGGTTCTCGGCCGAGCCGCCGTACTCGTCGGTGCGGGTGTTGGACGCTGCCGACATGAACTCGTGCACGAGGTAGCCGTTCGCCCCGTGCACCTCGACGCCGTCGAGTCCGGCGGCGATCGCGTTGCGGGCGGCGCGGACGAAGCCCTGCACGGCCTCGTGGACCTCGTCGGTGGTCAGGGCGTGCGGGACGGGCATGTCGGCCTTCGAGCCGTCCGGCAGGTGGGTCTGCCCCGGAGCGGCGATCGCCGACGGCGCAACGATGCGCGGGGTGGCGGAGATGGCGGTGTGGGAGACGCGGCCACCGTGCATGAGCTGCATCACGATGCGGCCGCCCTCGGCGTGCACGGCGTCGGCCACGCGGCGCCAGCCGGCGATCTGCTCGTCGGTCTCGATGCCGGGCTGGCCGGGGTAGGAGCGGCCTTCCTGCACGGGCCAGGTGCCCTCGGTGACGATGAGGCCGAGGCCGGCGCGCTGGGCGTAGTGCTCCACGAGCAGGTCGTTCGGGATGCCGTGCTCGCCCGCGCGGGTGCGCGTGAGGGGCGCCATGACGATGCGGTTCGACAGGGGGAGTGCGCCGAGTTCGGCGGGTTCGAAGAGCTTCACGCGGGGATGGAACGAGGTGTTGCCGTGTGCAATTCCCGCTCCGTGCGGATCGTCAGGATCTGGGGCACACGAGCGTCGACGAGCGCACCTGGCCCTCGGGTCGGATCACCTGGTGCAGCGAGAGGGGCTGGCCGCAGATCGGGCAACCGCGGTCGACGGTGCGGTCGTCGATGCCCTCGGGGTGCCCGGCGCCGATCTGCGACGGACCCATCTTGGCGATGAGGGTGCTGTTCCACCGTTCGTACCACTGCCCGAAGCGACCCATGGTCATCCCTTTCGTTCGTACACGAACCATTGTGCCACGAACGGCTGCGGAGCACATCGCCGATCCCGGGATCGGTCACACTGCGTCGACGCGCTCGAGCAGCTCGGTGAGCTCGTCCTTCAGTGCTTCGAGGCGTTCCAGCGGCCAGTCGAGGCGGTCGGCGACTGCGAGGGGGACCGCCCGGGCCTGTTCGCGCAGGGAGCGCCCGGCGACGGTGAGGGAGACCTCGAGCTGGCGCTCGTCCGTGGTGCTCCGGATGCGGCGGACGTACCCGGACGCCTCGAGGCGCTTGAGCAGCGGGCTCAGGGTCGCGGAGTCGAGGCGGAGTTCGCGGGCGATCTCGCGCACCGATCGCGGGTCCTGCTCCCACAGGGTGAGCATCACGAGGTACTGCGGGTGCGTCAGGCCCATGGGCTCGAGCAGGTCGCGGTAGAGCCCGATGACGCTCCGGCTCGTGGCCGCGAGCGCGAAGCAGAGCTGGCGGTCGAGGGCGAGCGGGTCGACGTCGGTCTCGGTCATCCGTCCACTGTACCGTTCGTGCGCGAACGAGTGGGCGGTGCGGGGCTGGTTGCGTGAGAGGGGGGCGCGCGTGCAACCTGCGACATCGTCGGCGTCGTACGACATCGGTCCTGTCGCTCGTGGGCGGACGCAACTGTTGCACGCGCGGAGTGACGACATCGTCGCTGTCGTGCGACATCGGCGATGTCGTTCCGGCTCGGCAGACGGGCGCCGGCCGCGACGCACAGGAGGCGCGGGCCGACCCGTGTGGGTCGACCCGCGCCTCCTGGGTGGTCGCGCCGTGACTAGGCGCGGTGCGCCGGCGGGTGCCCCGACTCGTGCGCGTTCGCATCCGGCTCCACCGGCAGCGCGTGCGAACCGGTGTGGGTGCTCTCGCGCCCGCCGGTCGGGTGCGACCGCTCGAGCTTCGCGCCCTCGACGTCGACGTCCGGCACGATCCGGTCGAGCCACTTCGGGAACCACCACGCGCTCTCGCCGAGCAGGTGCATCGCGGCCGGGATGAGCAGCATGCGGACGACGAAGGCGTCGATGAGCACGCCGAACGCCAGCCCGAAGCCGATCGGCTTGATGGTCGAGGAGTCCGAGAAGATGAAGCCCGCGAACACCGAGATCATGATGATCGCGGCCGCCGTGACCACCGCGCGACCGGCGTGCAGTCCGCGCTGGACCGCGACCTTCGCGCTCGCGCCGTGGGCGTACGCCTCGCGCATGCCCGACACCAGGAAGAGCTGGTAGTCCATCGCGAGTCCGAACAGGATGCCGATCTCGATGATGGGCAGGAAGCTCAGGATCGGTGCGGGGTCGTGCACCCCGAACACGCTGCCGAGCCAGCCCCACTGGTAGATCGCAGTCAGGCCACCGAACGAAGCCAGGACGGACAGGATGAAGCCGGCCGTCGCGGTGATCGGGACGAGGAACGACCGGAACACGATGATGAGGATGATGAGCGAGAGCCCGACGACCACCACGAGGTAGAGCGGCAGCACGTTCGAGAGCTTCTCGGAGACGTCGATGTTCGCGGACGCGTTGCCGGCGACGCCGAGCGTGACCTTGCCGTCGTCGGTGGAGACGGTCTGCTCGCGGAGGTCCCTGACGAGGGTCTCGGTGGAGACGCTGTCCGGACCGCCGGCGGGCTTCACCTGGAACGCGATGATGTCACGGTCCTTCGAGGCGCCGATCGGCAGGACGGCCGTGACGTCGTCGTTCTTCGCGATCGCCTCGCCGATGGTGACCTCGGTCGCGGTGACGTCGTCCTTGCTGACCGCGTCCGGCAGGGTCGCGACGACGAGGAGCGGGCCGTTCTGCCCGGCGCCGAACTCGCTGTCGAGCGCCTTGTAGGCCTTGTACTGGCTGGAGTCGACCGACTCGGACGCACCGGTCGGCAGGCCGAGGCGCATCTGCGTGGCGGGGAGCGCGATCGTGCCGAGCACCGCGACGCCGGCGACGAGCGTGATGACCGCGCGCCAGGTCGACATCGGCTTGTTCGGCACCCGGGTCGAGTCGGTGTTGCCGATCTTCGCGCGCTCCTTCTTCCGGAGGATCCGCATGCCGATGAGCGACAGCAGCGCCGGGGTGAAGGAGGTCGCGATGAGGATCGCGAAGAAGACCGCGACCGCGCCGACGGTGCCCATGAGTCCGAGGAACGGGATGCCCGTGATGTTCAGGGCGAGGAGCGCGACGATGACGGTCGCGCCGGCGAAGACCACGGCGTTGCCGGAGGTGCCGTTCGCGAGCCCGATGGACTCGTGCACGCCCATGCCCTGCTTCAGCTGCGTCCGGTGTCGGTTGAGGATGAAGAGCGAGTAGTCGATGCCGACCGCCAGGCCGAGCATCACCCCCAGCACCGGCGTGACCGAGATGAACTCGACGAGGCTCGAGAACGACAGGGCCGCGAGGGACGCGACGCCGACGCCGAGCACGGCGGAGACGAGCGGGACGGCCGCGCCGATGATCGTGCGGAGCATCAGGAACAGCACGATGGCGGCGATGATCACGCCGCCGATCTCGCCCGGACCGAGGATCGACGGGACGCCCTGGGCGATGTCGTTCGAGACGTACACGTCGACGCCGCTGATGTCGGCCGCCTCGGCGTCGTCCGCGATCTGGGTCTTCGTGTCGGCCGGGACCTCGTAGGTCGACTTCGTGAACTGCACGGTGCCGATGACGGCGCTGCCGTTCGACGACACGAAGCGGATGTCCTTCGACAGGTCGAGGAGCTTCGAGCCCTGTTCGAGCTCCTGCTCGCTCGCGTCGAGCTTCTTCGTGTTGGCGTCGATCTGCTGCTGCGCGGCCTCGAGCTGCTGCTCACCCGAGGTGATCTGCTGCTGCTGCGCGTCGATCTGTGCCTGCGCCTGCGCGAGCTGCGTCTGGGCGGCGGCCGCGGCGGCGGCTCCGGCTGCCTCGGCCTGGGCCTTCTGCGCGTTCAGCTGGGCCTGCGCGCTGGCGATCTGCTCCTTGCCGGACGCCAACTGCGACTGCTGCGCGTCGAGCTCCTTCTGACCGCTCTCGATCTGCGCACGGCCGTCGGTGATCTGCTCGCGGCCGTCGACGATCTTCTGCCGCTGGTCGTCGAGCTGCTGCTGCGTGTCGAAGCCGCTCGTGGCGCCCTTGACGCCGTCGAGCTGCTCGACCTTCTGCAGGAAGTCCGCGACGTCGGACTTCTGGGTGTCCGTGAACGCCTTGCCGTTCGTCGTCTCGAAGACGATCGTGCCGGTGCCGCCGTTCGCCGACGGGAACTTGTCGGCGAGCTCGTCCTGCACCTGGCTCGTCTTGGTGTTCGGGATCGTGATCGACGACGAGATGGTGCCGGCGAACAGCGAGTACGTGACACCGGCGATGCCCATGATCACGATCCAGGCGATGATCACGAGCCAGTGGCGTCGCGCGGAGAACCGTCCGAGACGGTAGAGGAGACCGGCCATGCGGTTGCCCCGATCCTTTCGTTGTCAGCTGCTGTGGTGCGGGGTGCGCCGGTGGACCCCTGGGGAGGGAGGTGTCAGTCGTCGGCCATGTAGCCGCTGCGGACGCTGTGCACGAGTCGTGCGAGCAGGGCGTCCCAGGCGTCGATCGCGTCCGGGTCGAGGCGGGGTCCGGTCGTCGTGAGCCAGTGGTCGGCGATCACGACGATCCCGCTCATCAGGGACTCGACGAGGAGTGCGGCGTCGAGTGCGTCGGCGGCCGGGTGGCGTCGGGCGACCTCGTCACGGAGCCGTTCGGTGACCCGTGCGAAGGCGGTCTGGGTGAGCACCGCGGCCTTGGGGTCGTCCTTGCCGGGGTCGCCGAGGATCCGGTACATCCCGGCGATCGCGGGCGCCAGGTCGGCACCGCGCGCGGCGGACTCGAGCTCGTCGAACATCGACGAGCGGCTGCCGTCGCCGACCGGGGTCTTCGCCATGTCGGCGAGGAAGCGGTCGATGATGACCGAGAGCTCCTGTTCGCAGACGGCCAGCAGGACCTCGTCGAGGGACCCGAAGTGGTTGAAGACCGTCCGGCGGGCGATGTCGGCCCGGGACGCGAGGTCGTCGACGCTGAACTCGCGGCCGCCGCGCTCGTCGATGAGGTCGCGAGCCGCCTGCAGGATCGCCGCACGGTGCTTCGCCTTGAGGGCAGCACGGCGGTCGATCGACAGGGTCACGGCCACGACACTAGGTGCATCGATGCACTCGGTGCAACGACGTGGAGAGCATCTTCAGGTACGTACCCCGGCGGGAACCGTGGTTCTGAACAGATGTGCACGTGGTTGACTGGGCCGAGCACCTCCGCCGTACGAAGGAGTACCGATGCCCGTCCGCCTGTCCCCGGAGACCCTCGACGAGATCGCTGCGAGCGGTGTGGCCGTCCCGACCTACGACCGCGACGGGATCACGGCCGGCATCGTGCACTTCGGCGTCGGCGGCTTCCACCGGGCGCACCAGGCGATGGTGATCGACCGGCTGCTCCAGCGGGGCGAGGGCCGCGAGTACGGCATCTGCGGCGTCGGCGTCCTCGAGCAGGACCGCAGGATGGCCACGGCGATGGCCGAGCAGGGCGGGCTGTACACGCTCGTCCTCAAGCACGCCGACGGCACCCGCGAGTCCCGCGTGATCGGCAGCATCGTCGACTACCTGCTCGCCGTCGACGACCCCGACGCCGTCGTCGAGAAGATGGCGCACCCCGACACCAGGATCGTCAGCCTGACCATCACCGAGGGCGGCTACAACTTCGACCACGTCACCGGAGCGTTCGTCGCGGACGAGCCGGGCGTCGCGGCCGACCTGCGCGGCGACGGCCCGCCGCACACCGTGTTCGGACTCGTCGTCGAAGCCCTGCGGCGCCGGCGGGACCGCGGGCTGGAGCCCTTCACCGTGATGTCCTGCGACAACATCCAGGGGAACGGGCACGTCGCCCGCGAGATGTTCACCGCCTACGCCCGGCTGCAGGACCCGGCGTTCGCCGACTGGATGGACGAGCACGTCTCGTTCCCGAACTCGATGGTCGACCGGATCACCCCGGTCACCGCCGACGAGGACCGCGCCTGGGTCCGCGACGAACTCGGCATCGAGGACGCCTGGCCGGTCGTCGCCGAACCGTTCTTCCAGTGGGTGCTCGAGGACGACCACCCGGCAGGCCGCCCGCCGTACGAGCAGGCCGACGTCCAGATCGTCGACGACGTCGAGCCGTACGAGCTCATGAAGCTCCGACTCCTCAACGCCAGCCACCAGGGCCTGTGCTACTTCGGGTACCTGTCCGGGTACCGCTACGCGCACGAGGCCACGCAGGACCCGGCGATCGCGACCTTCCTGCGCCGGTACATGGACGAGGAGGGAACGCCGACCCTGCACCCGATGCCCGGCATCGACCTGGACGACTACAAGGCGACGCTCATCGAGCGGTTCCAGAACCCCGAGGTCCGCGACACCCTCGCCCGCCTCTGCGCCGAGTCGAGCGACCGCATCCCGAAGTGGCTGCTGCCGGTGGTGCGCGAGAACCTCGCCGCCGACCGACCCGTCACCCTGTCCGCGGGCATCGTGGCCTCGTGGGCGCGGTACGACGAGGGCACCGACGAGTCCGGCGAGCCGATCCGGATCGTGGACCGGCTGGCCGACGAACTGCACCGTATCGCGCTCACCCAGCGGGACGACCGGCTCGCCTTCATCCGGAACCGGCAGGTGTTCGGGGACCTGGTGGACGACGAGCGGTTCGTCGCGGCCTACCGCGACGCCCTCGACGGGCTGATCGCGGACGGCGCGCACGCGACGGTGACGCGCCTGTCGCGTTCCTGAGACGCGACCGTCCACGGGCCTGGAGGCGCGGTGCCGGCCCGCACCGCGCCTCCAGGCCCGTCCCGTGGTGCGTCCAGGGCGCTAGGGTCGCGTCGTGAACCGGACCGACCGCCTGTACGCGCTCGTCGAGGAGCTGCGCGCGGCGGCACCCGGCCGGCGGAGCGCTCGTCGCCTGGCCGAGCACTTCGGGGTGAGCGTCCGGACCGTCGAGCGGGACCTGCGCGCGCTGCAGGAGGCCGGCCTGCCGATCTGGTCCGAGCCGGGACGCACCGGCGGGTACACCATCGACGCCCGTGCGACGCTCCCGCCCCTCGGGTTCACCGTGGACGAGGCGCTCGCCGTGGCGATCGGCCTCGGGACCCTCGGTGCGAGCCCCTTCCGCGATGCCGCCAGGAGCGCGGCGCGCAAGGTCACCGCGGTCCTCGCCGAGGACGACGCCCGACGGACGGCCCGGCTCGCCGCACGGGTGCTCCTGCTCGAGGCGGGCGACCGGACCCCGGCACCCGTCGCCCTCGCGGGTGCGCTCACGGGCGGACGCGTGGTGCGGATGCGGTACCGCGACGCGAACGGCACCGAGACCGACCGCACGGTCGAGCCGCTCGGGTACGTCGGCAAGGGGGAGGACTGGTACCTCGTCGCCTGGTGCCGACTGCGCGACGGGGTCCGGGCGTTCCGCGGGGATCGGGTGCTGGCCGTCGAGGAGACCGACGAGGCCGCGCCGCCGCGGGTCGTCCGGATCGAGGAACTCGACATCTCGCACGGGGTGCTCCGACCCGTCCTCGGAGACTGACGGACCGATCCGCGGAAACACCGACAGGACGGTGTCGCGGACGGCGAGGATGCTCGTCCCCGGGTGGCCACGGTGGTCACCCGGGAAGGCACACCGTGGAGTTCGCATCGATCCGCATCATCACCGACGACCTGGAGGGGATGGTGGCGTTCTACGAGCGCGTCACCGGCACCACCGCCCGACGTCCGGCCCCGGTCTTCGCCGAGATCGTGACCGGCGGCCTCGTGCTCGCGCTCGCGACGCCGGCGACGGTCGCGATGCTCGGCGTCGACGCGCCACGGGCTGGTGTCGCGGGCAGTGCGATCGTCGAGTTCCTCGTGGCGGACGTGGACGCCGCCTTCGGTCGCCTGCAGGACGGGCTCGGCGACGTGGTGCTGCCGCCGACGACGATGCCGTGGGGCAACCGGTCCGCGCTCGTCCGGGACCCGGACGGCACGCTGGTGAACCTGTTCAGCCGTCCCGCGTGACCGTTCCGGTTCGGGGATCCCGGGGATCGCGAACCGGGACGGTCAGCGCTCGTCGTCGTCCCACGGCACCGGCGTGGTCGTGCCGGTCTCCCAGTCTCGCCGGAGCACGCCGTAGCCGACGGACGCGACGGGGCGTCCACCCTCGACTGGCCAGCCCTCGCGGTAGTGCGCCTCCTTCACCCAGCCCGCACGGACGAACACGCGCCGCATCGCGACGTTGTCCTCGCGCGTCTGCCCCTCGAAGCGCGTGACGGCGGGCAGGGTGGCGAACACGTGGTCCGTCGTCGCACGGAGCGCGGGCACACCGAGGCCACGGCCGCGGAACCGCCCGGCGATGCGGAGGTCGAAGAGCGGCACCGGATCCTCGAGGTCCTCGAGCCGGACGATCCCGACCCGCCCGAGCTCGGCGTGCTCGAGCCAGTACGTGTCGTGCTCACCGTCGCGGTAGGCGCCGGCGTCGACCGCGGCCTCGGCGTCGGCGCGGGCGATGGTGCGCCGGACGTGGAACGGGAACTCCTCGCTCGTGAGGAACGCGATCAGGTCGGCGCGGTCGGCGCCGGTCGGGTCGAGACGGACGAACGTGACGGCGGTCATGCAGGCCACGGTAGCGGCGGCTCGGTCAGCGGGGGAGGGACGCCGCCCAGCGGCCGATCGCGTCGTACGCGTGCTCCCGGACCTCGGGGACGGAGAGCACGACGTCGTGCAGGGCCCCGTGCAGTCGGCGGATTGTGACCTCGCTGCCGAGGGACAGTGCCCGGTGTGCGACGACGTCGACGTTGAGGGCGACGTCGGCCCGTGCCATGCCGTCGTCCCACCGGGGTTGCAGCATGCTCTTGTCGCTCAGGAGGACGAGCACGGGCACCTCGATGCCGAGGCCGTCCCCGACCGTGGCCTGCCCGTCGAACACCGCCGCGAGCCAGTTCGGGTGCAGGGGGAAGCCGCGGTCGGGTCGCCACTGCTGGTCGTACGTCCACGAGCCCTCGCCCGCGGCGGACACCGTGCGGGTGTAGAAGCCCGGGTCGACGGCGGGCATCGGCGCGAGCGGGTTCCGTCGGGCGCCGAGCCGGACGACCGGGGCGACGAGGGCACGGCCGACGGCCTTGGCCTGGAACTCGAGCCAGGGGCTGTTCAGGACGAGGCCGTCGACCCGGTCGGGGTG
This sequence comes from Curtobacterium sp. LFS084, assembly GCF_047977705.1. Taxonomy (NCBI): domain Bacteria; kingdom Bacillati; phylum Actinomycetota; class Actinomycetes; order Micrococcales; family Microbacteriaceae; genus Curtobacterium; species Curtobacterium sp. LFS084. The sequence continues at coordinate 97,891 of NZ_JBFPFM010000007.1, read as the reverse complement.
CCGTGCCGCCCAGAGCGACAGGGTGAGTCCGCCGGTGGAGTGTCCCATCGGCACGAGTCGTCGGCCCGTCTCACCGTGGTGCTCGGCGGCGATCGCGTCGAGCGCGGCGGCGATGTCCTCGTCGTAGGTGGCGAGGTCGTCGACGTTCCCCGGGGTCTGCCCGGGCCGCAGGCTCCGCCCGTACTTGCGCAGGTCGAGGGCGTGGAACCGGGCGCCGAGCCGCTCGATCCGATCCGCGAGCTCGACCTGGAAGAAGTAGTCCGACCAGCCGTGCACGTACAGCACGTCGACACCGTGCAACGGGCCGTGCGCGTGCAGCAGGAGGTCCGCCGGGGTGCGGCGTCGGCGGACGAGCGTCGCCACCACCGGTCCCTCGTGGTCGTCGCCGAGCGGGAGTTCGAGGCGTTCGAACGGCGCCCCGAGCACGTCCTCGCGCCAGCCCTGGTCCGCCATCCGTCGAGCGTATCCGCCCGCCTTCCGTAACGATCCGTACCGCCTCGGGACCTTCCCAGCCGCTCTGGTGGGATTCCCCGGCGAAGTCCCGGGAGTCGTCCGAACACGGCTGGGAGGGTCCGGGGACCGCAGCAGCGGGGATCCACACGAGGGGGAGGCCCAGGGGATGACGTTCAGACGTGCAGGAGGAGCCGCGCTCGGCTTCGTCGGCGGGAGTGTGCTCGCCGGTTTGTTGGTCGGGGTCGGCGTGACGCCGGTGCTGGCGGTGGCCGGGGTGGGGACGACCTCGGCGATCGGGGTGTTCGACTCGATGCCCGAGTACATCGAGATCGGCGAGCTGCCCCAGCGGAACGAGGTCTGGGCGTACCGCGGCGGGAAGCCCGTGCACCTGGCGAACGTCTGGGCGCAGAACCGTCAGGAGCTCAGCCTCGACCAGATCAGCGACACCCTCGAGCACGCGGCGGTGGACGGCGAGGACAAGCGCTTCTACGAGACCGGCGGGGTCGACGCGACGAGCATGGTCCGGTCCCTCGTGAGCGTCGTCGCCGCGGGTGGCAAGGGCGGCTCCGGCGGGTCGACCATCACGATGCAGCTGGTGCGGAACATCAAGATCCAGCAGGCGAGCGAGCTCCCGACGGCCGAGGAGCGCGACGCCGCCTACGAGGAGGCGACGAAGCGTTCCGCTCAGCGCAAGCTCGCCGAGATGAAGCTGGCGATCGGCCTCGCGAAGGAGTACTCGAAGCAGGAGATCCTGTCGGCGTACCTCAACATCGCGTACTTCGGCGACCAGACGTACGGCGTGCAGGCCGCCGCGCAGCGCTACTACGGCAAGGACGCCACCGACCTGTCCCCGGCCGAGGCCGCGTCGCTGATCGCGATCGTGCAGTGGCCGGAGCGGCGGGACCTGTCACGCCCGAGTCACTACGCCGACAACGTCGCCCGCCGTGACGTCATCCTCCGGTCGATGCGCGAGCAGGGGCACCTGAGCCGTGCCGAGCTCACCGAGGCGCTCGCGACGAAGCCAGCCGACTACGTCCGTCTCACGCCCCCGCAGCAGGGGTGCGAGGCCGTCGCCCGCGGCGCCGAGTTCTTCTGCCAGTACGCGGTCGAGGTCGCGAGGCAGCTGCCGCAGCTCGGCCCGACCGAGGACCGCCGCGACGACGCCTGGCGGAAGGGAGGGTACCGGGTGCAGACGACGCTCGACCTCGACCTGAACGGCCAGCAGAAGGCGCTGCTCGACCGCTACGACCCGGCAACCGAGGCTCGGTTCGCCCTCGGCGCGACACTGGACACGGTCGAGGCGGGGACGGGCCGCGTCCTGACCATGGCGCAGAACAAGGACTACGACCGCTCGTCGGACGCCCCGGCGAGTGCGACCTCGCTGAACTACGCGACCGACGAGGACAACGGCGGCTCGACCGGGTTCCAGGTCGGCTCGACCTACAAGATGTTCACGCTCCTGCAGTGGCTGGCCGCGGGCAGGAGCCCGGACGCGGTCGTCGACGGCACCAAGCGCGGCCGGAGCACCTGGACGCAGTGCGGGCAGACCATCGACTCCTACTGGAACCCGAAGAACGACTCTCCGGGGCAGACCGGCCCGTTCACGGTCCGGCAGGCCACGGCACAGTCGGTGAACGCCGCCTACGCGTCGATGGCCGAGCAGCTCGACCTGTGCGACATCCGCGACACCGCGGCGGCGCTCGGCGTGCACCCGGCCACCGGTGGCATCCTGCCCGCGAACCCGGCTGCGGTGCTCGGCACGACGAGCATCGCGCCCCTCACCATGGCGGCCGCGTACGCGGGTGTGGCGAACGGCGGGGTGTACTGCGCGCCGATCGTCATCGACCAGGTGACGTCGCGGGACGGCGAGGAGCTCGGTGGGCAGCCGCGGGCGTGCCGGCAGGCCGTGCCGACCGCCGTCGCGACCGCCGCGTTCGAGGTCATGCAGGGAGCGTTCCGCGGCGGCACCGCCAGCGGCGGGCAGACACCGGACGGCGCGACGCTCTTCGGCAAGACGGGCACGACCGACGCCGCCGACCAGATCTGGCTCGTCGGCGGGACGACCCGAGCGGTGACCGCCTACTGGCAGGGCAACACCGACGGCGGGAAGGCGAACCTGCGGCACTTCGCCAACGTCGAGGGGACGTACGCGAGCACCCGCGCAGCCGTGTGGCGGCAGGCGCAGACGGCCGTCAACGCGGCGGTGCCGGTGGGGTGACGGACTGACGGACCGACGGACGGGAGGCGCGGTGCCAGCTGGCACACCTCCCTCGCATGCTCGGTCGGCGCGCCCCGCGTGACGCTGGCGCGTCACCGCTGAGCGGGGCGCGCTCCCGTCCGTCGGCAGGTGTGGACTAGGACAGCTTCTTGCTGTCCTGGAGCCAGCCCGCGAGCTGCTGCATGTAGGCGGCCTGCGAGGTGTAGTCGAGTGCGGGGAAGGTCCAGCTGTGGACCTGACCCGCTTCGAGGGCCGCGTTGTCGGCGAACGTCGGCTGCTTCTCGAGGTCGGCGACCTGGTAGCCCTGCTGCGAGAGCAGGATCACGTCACCGGAGATCTGGCCGGCGTTCTCCCACGAGTAGATGCCCCAGTAGAAGCCCTTCGGCTTCGGGTTCACGAAGTCGACGCCGAACGAGGTGTACATCTGCAGCGTCGGCTCGTCGGTCGGCCGCGTCACGTAGGCGCCGTCGCCGTCGGCGTACATCGAGACGACCGAGAGGTCCGAGTCCTTCGCGACCTTCTCGAGGTCGTCGGCGGCGGTCTCGAAGCGGTCCTCGGCCTTGTCGACCGTCGACTCCTTCGCACCGAGCGACTCGGCGAGCTTCGCGATCGTCTCGATGACGTCCTCGCCCTTGCCGCCCCACTTGACCTGGGCGACCGGAGCGATCGCCTCGACCTGCTTCTGCTGCTCCTTGTCCTTGAACCCGTAGCCCGGCTGGGTGGTGTCGAGCGTGCCCTGCTCGTCGGTCGGGTAGACCGAGGTGACGACGAGGTCGGGCTTCAGCGCGGCGAGCTGCTCGAGGTCGATGTCGCCGTAGGCGGCGCCGAGCTGCGTGATGCCGTCGGTGTCGAGGTCGTCGAAGCGGGCGTCCTTCGCCATGGTGAGCTGCCCGAAGGTGCCGACCGGCTTGAGCCCGTACTCGATGAACGAGATCGCGATGTCGTTGAGCACGACGACGCGCTTCGGGGTGTGGTCGACCTTGATGGTCGTGCCGGTGGCGTCCTTGTACGACCAGGCGCCGTCGGCCGCGGCGCTGCTGCCGCTGCCGGCGCTGTCGTCGGAGCTGTTCGTGCTGGAGCAGCCGGCGAGGAGGAGGGCCGAGACGGCCACGGAGGTCACGAGGGCGGCGCGGAAGGAGCCGCGGCGGATGATCTTCACGTTAGGAGAGGCTAACCTAAGTTACGGGTGCCCGCCAGTTCGGATTCCGGACGGGTGGTGCCGGCCGGCGTCGCCTCGGCCCGGACCACGTCGTGCTCGTCGGCCTCGGGCACGATCATCGGCGCACCGGTCACCGGGTCCGCCACGACGCGGGCGTGCAGGCCGAACGCACGGTCCAGCAGCTCCGGGGTGAGGACCTCGGCAGGCGTGCCGTCGGCCGCGATGCCGCCGTCGTGCAGGACGACGAGCCGGTCCGAGTAGCGGGCTGCGAGGGTCAGGTCGTGCAGGACCATGACCACGGTCGACCCCTGCTCGCGGTTGAGGCGCCGGACGAGCCGGAGGACCTCGAGCTGGTGCGCCAGGTCGAGGTACGTCGTCGGTTCGTCGAGGAGGAGGGTGTCGGCCTGCTGGGCGACGACGAGGGCGATCCACGCTCGTTGCCGCTGGCCGCCGGAGAGGCTCGCGACGTCGCGGTGGGCGACCTCGGTCAGGCCGGTGGCCGCGATCGCCTGCTCGGCGATGTCCGCGTCGTCGGCCGTCCAGGGCTTCGCCCACGACTGGTGCGGGTTCCGGCCGCGCATGACCAGGTCGAGCACGCTCGTGCCGGCCGGGGCGACGGGGGACTGCGGCAGGATCGCGAGCTTCTTCGCGACCGCCCGGTTCGGCTCGCGGCGGATCGGCACGCCATCGAGGTGGACCTCGCCGGACTGCGGCTTCAGGACGCGGCCGAAAGCCTTGAGCAGCGTGGACTTCCCGCAGCCGTTCGCACCGAGGAAGGTCGTCACCGTGCCGCGTTCGATCCGCAGGTCGAGGTCGGCGAGCACGGGGTGCCGGTCGTAGCCGACGGCGAGTCCGCGGGCCTCGAGCACGGGCACGGCGGTGCCGGGCTGGGTGTCGGTGGTGCCGGGCCGGGTGTCGGTGCGGGTCATCGGGACATCTCCTTGCGGTGACGGATGAGGAGCCAGATCAGGTACGGGGCGCCGATCACGGTCGTGATGATGCCCACCGGGACCTGCCAGGGGAACGCCGAGCGGGCGAGCAGGTCGGCGGCGAGGACGAGGGCGGCGCCGAGCGCTCCGGCGAGCAGCAGGGGCGGACGGTTCGTGCCGGCGAGCCGGAGCCCGACCTGCGGGACGACGAACGCGACGAACCCGACCGGGCCGGCTGCGGCGACGGCCGCGGCGGTGAGGACGACCGCGAGCGCGATGACGACGAGCCGGTGCCGCTGGACGGCCAGGCCGACGCCGGTCGCGACCTCGTCGCCGAGCTGCCCGATGCCGAGGGCGGCGCTCGTGGCCAGCGCCAGGGGGACGGCGACCGCGGCGACGATCAGCAGCGGCCAGACGCTCGACCAGGACGTGCTCGACAGGCTGCCGACGAGCCACTGCGAGGCCGCGGCCGCGGCGGTGATCTTCGCGCGGACGAGCAGGTAGCTCGTGACGGCGTCGAGCGTCGCGCCCACCCCGATGCCGACGAGGATCAACCGGTAGCTCTGCACCCCGCCGCGCCACCCGAACCCGTACACGGCCGCAGCCGCGAGGAGCGCGCCGATCGTCGCGGCGACCGGGATGCCGCCGCCGAGGACGACCGCGGAGACCGAGTACGACCCGCCGCCGAGCACGATCGCGGCCACCGCTCCCACGCTCGCGCCGGAGGTCACCCCGATGATGTCCGGCGTCCCGAGCGGGTTCCGCGTGAAGGTCTGGGTCAGGGCTCCGGCGACCCCGAGCGTGAGGCCCACCAGCGCACCCGTCAGCACGCGGGGGAGGCGCAGGGTGGAGACGATGAAGGCGTCCGGTCCCGACTCGAGCCCGAACAGCGACCGGATCACCGTCACCGGGGCGATCCAGGTCGACCCGATCGCGACGCCGAGGACGATCAGGACACCGACGGTCCCGAGTGCGGCGACCGTGTACCAGAAGACCCGGGGGCGCCAGGCGAGCCCGACGGGGCCGATGACGACGCCGCGACGGCCCGCGGCGGTGTGTGTGCGGAGGTGCGTCTGCGTCTGCGTCTGCGCGTCCGTGCGCGTCTGCGTCTGCGCGTCCGTGCGCGTCCGCGCCTGCTCCGCCGCGCTCACAGCGACACCAGCGATCGGCGGCGTGCGACGGCGACGAACACCGGGCCGCCGATGACGGCGAGGACGATGCCGACCTCCACCTCGGCGAAACCGCCGATCAGGCGGCCGACCACGTCGGCGAGGACCACGAGCGCGGCCCCGACGAGCGCGGACACCGGCAGGGTCCAGCGGTGCCCCGTGCCGACGAGGGCCCGGGCGACGTGCGGCACGGTCAGCCCGACGAACCCGATCGGTCCGGCGGCGGCGGTCGCCCCGGCGGCGAGGAGCGTGATGCCGCCGAGTCCGACGAGTCGCGCGACGAGCACGTTCTCCCCGAGGCCCTTCGCCAGGTCGGTCCCGAGTCCGAGTGCGTCGAGCGCCCGCACGTTCAGCACGGCGAGCACCAGCCCGGCCACCAGGAACGGCCACACGGCTCCGAGGACGTCGAGCTGCCGTGCCGCGAGCGACCCGACGACCCACAGGCGGTACGCGTCGAGCGAGTCCTGGTCGGTGAGCACCACGAACGACGTCAGGGCGCCGAGGAGTGCCGACACCGCCGCGCCGGCGAGGGCGAGGGGCACCGGACTCGCGGTACCGCTCCCCGCGATCGTCACCGAGAACACGACGACGCTCGCCACGAGGGCCCCCACGAGCGCGAACCACACCGTGGCGCCCGTGCTCGTGATGCCGAAGACGTAGACGCCGATCACGACCGCGAGGCCGGCGCCCGACGAGACACCGAACAGGCCGGGGTCGGCGAGGGGGTTCCGGGTGTGGCCCTGCATGAGCAGCCCGGCGATCCCCAGGGCGGCGCCGACGGCCGCGCCGATGAGCGTCCGCGGGATGCGCGAGCCCCAGACGATGGCCTCGTCCGTGCTGCTCCCGGTGCGCAGGAGCCCGTCGAGCACCCGGTCCGCGCCGATCCGGTTGCTGCCGAGGAGCAGGCTCGCCAGCGCCACGAGCACGACCACCACGACGAGGCCGACGATCACGAGCGCCCGCCGCCGGAGCGCGGTGCGGTGCACACCGAGCGCGTCCGACGGACGCGCTCGGTGGGACTGCCGGACGGGAGCCGGAGCGGAGATCGGGGCTGGCACGGAGATCATCTTAGGTTAGCCTTGCCTCATGGCGAAGATCCCGCGGCTCCTGCCCGAGAACCCCCGGCTCTTCCGTGCCCACGTCGTGGGCAGCGCCCGGGTCACCCCGTCGATGCACCGCGTCACGATCACCGGGGACGACCTCGGCGAGTTCCGGTACCTCGGGTTCGACCACTGGTTCCGCCTCTTCGTGCAGCGCCCCGACCAGGACGCGTTCCGGATGCCCGAGCTCGACGGCACGAAGTGGTGGCCGACCTACCTCGCCATCCCCGAGGACGTCCGGCCGCACTGCGCGAACTACACCGTCGCCGCCTTCCGCCGACTCGCCGACGGCACGGCCGAGCTCGACGTCGACTTCGTCGTGCACACCGACGACGACGGCACCCCCGAGGGCCGAGCCGCGATCTGGGCCTGCGGTGCACGCCCCGGCGACGAACTCGCCCTGCTCGACCAGGGCTGCATCTTCGACTGCCCGCCCGACACCAGCGAGGTCCTGATCGCCGCCGAGGAGACCGGGCTCCCCGGGGTCGTCGGGATCGCGGCGTCGCTGCCGAGGGACACCGTCGGCCGCATCATCCAGGAGGTCCCCACGGTGGCCGACGTCCGCGCGCTCGACGCCCCGGCCGGGGTGCGCGTCACGTGGATCGTCCGCGACGAGGTCGACGAGCACGCGGTCCCGGGGCGGGCGGCGCTCGCCGAGCTCCAGCGGCACGTGCCGACCGACGACCGCGGCTACGCCTTCGTGGTGGGGGAGTCGACCCTCGCGACCGAGGGGCGTCGACACCTGCACCGGGCCGGGCTGCCGAAGTCGCGGATCACCTTCTCGGGCTTCTGGAAGCACCAGGCCCGCGAGTCCGTCCCCGCCTGACGCACATCCCCTCGCCTCAGGGTGTCCAACCCCGGGGCACCACGAACGCGTCCCACAGTGCTCGCCCCGACCGGTCCGCGGTGCTGACGTCGAGCACGATTCCGTCCGCGTCGGCGGGCACCGTGATGGACAGCCGCGTCGTGGCGCCGCAGACGATGTCGCCCTCGTCGAGGACCGAGCGCGGGTTCGTCGACTCGCCGCCGTGCTCCTTCTGGGTGGTGAAGTCGCGGATCGTCAGGTGCACGATCGCCGTCGAGCGGCACACAGCGAGGACGTCGTACGGGCCGGAGAGGTCGTACTCGAGCGCGGCGGACCCCGTGACCGCTCCACGCTCGTCGTCGTCCACGAGGAGCTGCCCACCGGCTCCGCCCGCTGCACTCTCGCCACCGCCGAGGAGCGAGGACATCCGGTCGAACCACGCGTGCCCGTAGTCCTTCGGGAACGCGTCGTGGCCCGAGCAGCCGGTCAGGGTCAGCATGACGCCGGTGGCGGCGATCGCGGACAGCAGCCGCCGGCGGGTCTTCAGCACCCCGCGATCATCCCGGAACACGCAGCGGTCCGGCGACCCCTCGTCCGGGGTACCGACAGACGGACAGGAGGCGCGGTACCAGCTGGCACCGCGCCTCCCGTCCGTCCCGGGGTCGCGTCAGCGTTCCCGCTGGCTACGCCCGTTCCCACCGGCTATGCCCGCTCCCGCCAGGTACGCCCGTTCCGACCAGGCGAGCCCGCGGTACCTGGTCGATTCGGGCGTACTGCCCCGAACGTTCCGACCAGGTACGCCCGTTCCCGTCAGGTGCGCCCGTTCCCGCCGGGTACGCCCGTTCCGACCAGGCGAGCGGGCGGTACCTGATCGATCCGGGCGTACCGCCTCGAAACTTCCGACCAGGTACGCCCGAATCCGCCAGGTACGACCGACCGACCGACCGACCGACCGACCGACCGCCCGGGCCGCGGGACCCCGCGACCACCGACCGTCGTGCGAGCCCGCCCGCTCGACGGACGGGTAGCGTCCGCGGCATGAGCAGCCGACTGAGCGAACTCGTCCTCAACTGCGCCGACCCCGAGGCGTTGTCGCGCTTCTGGTGCGCGGTCCTCGACTACGTCGAACTCGCAAGGGACGAGGACGGCATCGAGATCGGCCCAGCCGCTGGGTTCGGCGGCGCGACCCCGACGATCATCCTCGCGAAGGTCGAACACGCGAAGACGCAGCCGCTCCGGCTCCACCTCGACCTCAGTCCCGTGGACCGCGACCAGGACGCCGAACTCGATCGGCTGCTGGCGCTCGGAGCGCGGCCGGCCGACGTCGGACAGACGGGGGAGGAGTCCTGGCACGTCCTGCAGGACCCGGAGGGCAACGAGTTCTGCCTCCTCCGAACACGGCTCGCGCCGCTCTGAAGGAGCCCCCTCGCGAGGCGCGACCCGGAGACGGACAGGAGGCGGGGGGGCCGCCGGCCCCCCCCCCCCCCCGCCCGCGCCGGCGGCCGCCCCCCCCCCCCCCCCCGGGGGCGGGGGCCCCCCGGCCCCCCCGCCTCCCTGGCAGGCTCGGTCGGCGCGCCCCGCGCAACGCTTCGCGTTGCCGCTGAGCGGGGCGCGCCCGTCCGTCCTGTGGTTGCGTCAGCCCTTCAGGCCGGACCCCGTGACGCCCTCGACGATCTGCCGCTGGAAGATCAGGTAGAGGATGATCAGCGGCAGCGCCGCGAGGATCGCTCCGGCCTGGATGTCCGCGTAACGCTGGCCGAAGCTGCCCTGGACCGTGGCGAGCCCGACCGGGATCGTCATGAGGTCCGGGTTCGACAGCACGAACAGCGGCAGCAGCAGGTTGTTCCAGACCCCGACGAACGTCAGGATCGTCACCGCCGCGATCACCGGACGCGACAGCGGCAGGATGACCGACCAGTAGACCTTCCAGATGCCGGCGCCGTCGATCCGGGCGGCCTCCTCGAGCTCCCGCGGGATCCCGTCGAAGAACTGCTTGAAGATGAACACCGCGATCACGGCGGGCACCTGCGGGAAGATGACCGACCAGTAGGTGTTCAGCAGGCCGACGGAGTTGAGCTCCTGGAAGATCGGGATGATCAGCACCTGCGTGGGGATCATGATCCCGAGGATGATGAGCAGGAACGCGATGTTCCGCCCGCGGAAAACGAGTCGTGACAGCGCGAACGCGGCCATCGACGCGAACAGCACCGTCAGGAGCGCGGTGACCACGCTCGTGATGCCGCTCGCGAGGTACCAGTTCCAGATGTCGCCGGCCTGGAACAGTGCCGCGTACGAGTGCAGCGTCGGGTTCCAGTTGGACAGGATGGCGTTCGCGCCGAGGGCCGCGACGCCGTTGTCGGACAGCGACGTCTTCAGGGCGAACAGGCTCGGGATGAGCCAGATGATCGCGAACACCGTGAGGATGATCGCGGCCGTGATGTTGAACCCCTTGCCCGAGACGCCGATCTTCGCGGCGTTCGCGGGTGCCGCGGCGGAGACGCCGGAGCGGAAGCGGGGGCGGTCGGTGGTGATGCTCTCGGTGGCGGTCATGTCAGGCCCCGATCTCTCGCTTGGCGGCAGCGCGCTCGACGAGCTGCCGGATGACTGCGATCGCGACGATCACGATGAACAGGAGCACCGATGCGGCCGAGGCGGCACCGAGTCGGTTGTCGGTGAAGCCGACGCCCGTGATGAGCTGCAGCGAGACCTGGGTGGAGATGCCCGGTCCGCCGTTCGTCATCAGGTACACCTGGTCGAAGATCTTCAGGCTGGCGATGATCTGCAGCAGGATCACCAGCGTCGTGGTGCGACCGAGCAGCGGCAGCGTGATCGACTTGATCTGCTGCCAGCTCGACGCCCCGTCGACCGCGGCGGCTTCGTACAGTTCGCGCGGGATCTCCTGGAGCCCGGCGAGGTAGAGGACGAAGTTGAACCCGAGCGTCCACCAGACGGTGGCGATCGCAACGCCGATCATCGCGGTGTTCGGGCTCGCCAGCACGCCGGCGCCCGGCGTGATGCCGATCGCCTGCTGGACGGACGCGAACAGACCCGTCGCCGGGGTGAAGATGAACACCCAGATGAGCGAGATCGTCGCCGAGGGCAGGATGAACGGCAGGAAGAACGCCAGGCGGAAGAACCACTGGCCGCGGTTCATCCGGTTCGTCAGCACGGCGAACAGGAACGCCAGGATGACGAGCGGCGGCGTCGTGTACAGCGTGAACTGCAGCGTGTGCCAGAGCGACGACCAGAAGTCGGCGCGGCCGAGCATCTCGGCGTAGTTGGCGAACCCGGCGAAGCTGCCGAGCCCGGTGCGGACGGTCGAGGTGTTGAAGAAGCTCGAGACGATCATCCAGATCGTGGGGCCGAGCAGGAAGGCCAGGTAGAACAGGCCGAACGGTGCGAGGAAGAGCCACCCGCTGCGGCCCTGGCCGCGCGTGAGGCTGGTCCGGTAGGTGCCGGTTCGTCGAGGAGCGGTGGTCGCCTCCGTGGGACGGGTGAGGACTGGTGCTGCAGTCACGTCATCGTGCCTTTCGCGCGGTGTTCACGGTGGGGACGTGCCCGGTCACAGCGGGCTCGGGGTGTTGAGGTAGGTCGCGAGCTGGTCCTTGATCGCCGACATGGCCTGCGCGGGGGAGCTGCTGCCCTGCTGGACGAGGGCGAGCTGGGCGCCGACGGTGTTCTCGAACGTCGATCCGGAGCCGCCGTACCAGGCCGGGTCGTCGAACACCGCGCTCTCGGCGGCCGAGGCGTAGTTCGACTGCGGCGTGAGCTTCTTGTACGCGGTGCTGTCGTACGTCGGCAGGTACGCCGGGACGTGTCCGCCCTGGGCCCAGGTGAGGCTCTGCTCGAGCATCTGCTTGATGAAGAGCATGTGGGCCTTCCGCTGCTCCGGCGTCCGGTCCTTGCGGGGCAGGATGAACGTGTGCGAGTCGGCCTGCGTCGCCGGCTTGTCGAAGAGCTGCGGGATCGGCGCCATGCCGAACTTCAGCCCCTTGATCGACTGCGCCGTGCTGATCTCCCACTCGCCCTGCATGAAGAAGCCGGCCTTGCCGGTGAACATCAGCGTCTGCGCCGTGGCGTAGTCGAGGCCCTTGTTCAGCCAGCCGTTCTTGACCCACTTCTGGGTCATGTCGGTGACCTTCGTGTAGGCGTCCTCGTTCACGGTCAGCTTCGAGCCGCCGTCGCTGATGAACGGCGTCGCCCCCTCGATCTGGTTGTACATGGTCCAGAAGAAGCGCCACGGGGTCGCGACCTCGCTGACGTTGGCGACGTTGAGGGCCGTGCCGCCGGTGACCTTCGCGACCGCGGCCAGCGCGCTCTCGAAGGCGTCGATCCCGGTGAGGTTCTTGAGCTTGCCGTCGCCGTCGATCAGGCCCGCCTTCTGGCAGATGTCAACGTTGTAGAACAGGACGAACGGGTGGGTGTCGAGCGGGATGCAGATGTTCTTCCCGTCGGTCTTCTGCGCCGTCCAGGCCTTCTGGTTGAAGTCGCTGGCGCTCAGGCCGACGCTCGCCAGGTCGTCGCTCGTGATGGGGTCGAGCAGGTCACCGTCCCAGAGCGGCTTCGCACGGGTGAGGTGGGCGATCGCGACGTCCGGCGGCTTGTTCCCGACGGTGGCCAGTGTGACCTTCGAGTAGTACGGGTTGCCCCACGCGAAGGTGGTCGCCTGCAGGGACGACGAGCCGCCGTGCTGCTTGGCGTAGCCGGCCTCCATGTCCTGCATGCGGACGCCGTCACCGCCGCCGAAGAGGTTCCAGAAGACCAGGGTCTCCGGGTTGAGCGGGGCTCCGGCGATGCCGGCGGCGAGGGGGCTGGAGCAGGCCGCGAGCGGCAGCACCGTGGCGGCGGCTGCACCTGCGGCGAGGAGGCTCCTCCGCGTGAAGGCACCGCCTCGTGGGTGCGAGGTGGGTACGGGGATACGGTTCGGCATGGCATCACTCCATCGGGACGGGCCGAGTCGGAGCAGGGTCGGTGCTCCGTGAGCGCTCACGTTAGCGCGCGTCCCGGCGTGCCGCCACCCTTTCGGTGCGGGTGACGGCCGATCCGTGATGTTCGCGGGCGCCCCCTTTCGTGTCGCGCGGAAAGCCGCTAGCGTTTCGGGAACGTGAGCGCTCACTTTTGCCGAGCGCAGGCAGCCCCACGATCGAAGGAGATCCATGCCCCGCACACACCTCGTCCTCGATGCCGCGTTCACCGTGGGGCCGGTGCGACGTCGCCTGTTCGGCGGGTTCGTCGAGCACCTCGGACGCCACGTCTACGACGGCATCCACGAGCCGGCGCACGAGACCGCTGACGAGCACGGCTTCCGCAAGGACGTCGTCGAGCTCGTCAAGGAACTCGGTGTGTCCGCGATCCGCTACCCCGGTGGCAACTTCGTCTCCGGCTACAAGTGGGAGGACGGCGTCGGCCCGGTCGAGCAGCGTCCCCGTCGTCTCGACCTCGCCTGGCACTCGACCGAGACGAACGAGGTCGGCCTGCACGAGTTCCAGCACTGGCTCGACCAGGTCGGCTCGGAGCTCATGCTCGCCGTCAACCTCGGCACCCGCGGCACGCAGGAGGCCATCGAGCTCCTCGAGTACGCGAACATCGACGCCGGCACCGCGCTCAGCGAGTACCGGAAGTCGAACGGCCGCCAGGAGCCCTTCGCGATCTCGATGTGGTGCCTCGGCAACGAGATGGACGGCCCGTGGCAGCTCGGCCACAAGAACGCCGAGGACTACGGCAAGCTCGCCGCGATGACCGCCAAGGCCATGCGGCAGATCCAGCCGGACCTCGAGCTCGTGGCCTGCGGTTCCTCCGGAGCTTCGATGCCGACGTTCGGCGAGTGGGAGCGCACCGTCCTGGAGCACACCTACGACGACGTCGACTACATCTCCGCGCACGCCTACTACGAGGAGGGCGACGACCTCGCCTCGTTCCTCGCCTCCGGCGTGAACATGGACCACTTCATCAAGACGGTCACGACCGCCGCCGACCACGTGCAGGCGCAGAAGAAGTCCGACAAGCGGATCGACATCTCGTTCGACGAGTGGAACGTCTGGTCCATCTCGAAGTGGAACGAGCAGCAGAAGACCTTCGAGCTGCAGGACTGGCCGGTCGCCCCTCGCCTGCTCGAGGACGTCTACACCGTCGCGGACGCCGTCGTCGTCGGCGGCCTGCTCATCTCGCTGCTCCGCCACGCGGACCGCGTCGCCTCGGCGTCGCTCGCGCAGCTGGTCAACGTCATCGGCCCGATCATGACCGAGCCCGGCGGCCCGGCCTGGCGGCAGACGACGTTCTTCCCGTTCTCGCTGACCTCGCGCCTGGCCAACGGCACGTCGCTGCAGGTCAAGGCCTCTGGCGACACGGTCGACGGCGGCAAGTACGGCGAGGTCCCGGTCGTCGACTCGGCCGCCACCGTCGGCGAGGACGGCAAGGCCGCGGTCTTCCTGGTCAACCGGCACCCGTCCGAGCCGACCTCGGTGACGATCGACCTCGCCGGCCTGTCCGTCGAGGGTGACGTCCGCGCCGAGGGCGTCTGGGACGACGACCTGCACGCGGTGAACGACCTGGCGAACACCGAGCGCGTCGGACTGCGCACGAACGACACCGTCCGCCGCGAGGGTGACACCATCACGATCGAACTGCCGCCGGTCTCCTGGACCGCCGTGTCGATCGGCTGAGGCGCCTCGGCGCACGCTGCGGCGGGCGTCGAGTGAGCACAGAGGGCGTCGGGCCGCTTCGCGGTGCCGGCGCCCTCTGCCGTGCGCGGGGCATGTGGGGCGGCGTAGCGGCCGGCCGGCCGGTTGCGTGTTCACGGGGTGGGCGACAGTTCACGGGTTGGCGGGCGCGTGAGCTGTCGCTGGGCGCGTGAGGCGCGTTGCGGCGGTCGGGAGGCCGGGAGATCGGGAGGCGCGGGGCGGGCTGGTGCCGCGCCTCCTGTCCGGCGGGCGGTTGCGTGTTCACGGGGTGGGCGACAGTTCACGCGGTGGCGGGCGCGTGAGGTGTCGGTGGGCGCGTGAGGCGCGTTGCGGTGGTCGGGAGGCGCGGGGCCGGGAGGCGCGGGGCGGGCTGGTGCCGCGCCTCCTGTCCGGAGGGCGGTTGCGTGTTCACGGGGTGGGCGACAGTTCACGGGGTGCCGGGCGCGTGATGTGTCGGTGGGCACGTGAGGTGCCCGCGACGGCGCGAGGGCGCGGCGGCGCGGCGGCGCAGCAGCGCGACGCCTCAGGCGGGCGGCGGCGGGGTGCAGCGCACGGCCCGTGCCCGCCAGGTGATCTCCTCGACGAAGGCGGCCGTGTCGGGGCCGAGTGGATCGTCCGGCGCGTCCTCGACCAACAGTCCGAGCGCCGGGGCGAGCAGGAAGGACGTCGTGGTGGTGCTCCCGAAGGCGTCGACGGTCGGGACCGCCACGGTGTCCGCGAGTCCGGCGTGCGCGAGCGCTGCGGCGTAGTCCAGGACGGCGTCCGCTGCCTCGTCCGAGGTCAGGACGGCGCTCAGGCCGTACACGATGTTCTTCATGATCCGAACGCGCCGAGGTGGGGAGATGAGGACCGCAGCGGTGGCTCGTCCTCCGGACACACGGAAGTGGCGTACACCCGGGGCCGGGACAGCAAGCCGGCTCCGTGTGCACGGTACGCCCCGCTCGCTGACCGTGTGACGTGCAGCCACACCCTCCCCGGCGTCAGGCGGGTGGCGGCGCCGTGCTCGAGCGGACGACCAGGCGCACCGGGACGAGGTCGGCCTCGTTCCGGACGGGCTGCCCGTCGATCTGGGACAGCAGGTTCGTGACCGCACGACGACCGACCTCGTCGAAGGACTGGTGCACGGTGGTGAGCGGCGGCCAGAACGAGTCGGACTCGGGGGAGTCGTCGAAGCCCACCACGCTGAGGGTCCCGGGCACGGGTCGCCCGGCCTCGTGCGCGGCGCGGAGGACCCCGAGCGCGGTCTGGTCGTTCGCGGCGAACACCGCGGTGATCTCCGGGCGCCGGGCGATCTCCTGCCCGGCGCGGTACCCGGACTCGGAGCCCCAGCCACC
This sequence comes from Curtobacterium sp. LFS084, assembly GCF_047977705.1. NCBI lineage: Bacteria > Bacillati > Actinomycetota > Actinomycetes > Micrococcales > Microbacteriaceae > Curtobacterium > Curtobacterium sp. LFS084. The sequence continues at coordinate 82,044 of NZ_JBFPFM010000007.1, read as the reverse complement.
GCGGAACACCGGCGGGACGGGCCGCCCGGCGGCTTCGAGCGTGGCCTGCCAGGCGGCGAGCCGTCGGGCGGCCGAGTAGGACGACTCGGGCCCGGCGACGTGCCAGACGGTCTCGTGGCCGAGGTCGAGCAGGTGCTGCGTGGCCCGGCGGGCGCCGTCGGCCTGGTCGGTGTCGATCGCGGGGTGCTGCGTGGTGCCGGTGGAGTCGACCACGACCATCGGCACGCCGTCGGGCAGGACGACCTCGGCCGTGTCGATGATGTGCGACTCGATGATGATCACCACGCCGTCGACGGCCTGCTCGTGCAGCCGCGAGAAGGCCGAGCGGACGCCTTCTTCGGTGCGTGAGGCCATCGGCAGCAGCGTGATGGTGAAGTCGGCGGCACCCGCTGCGTCGGCGATCGCCTCGAGGGTGCGCATGTTGCCGAACGACGCGAGCGTGAACATGATCACGCCGATCGTGCGGAAGCGCCCGGAGCGCAGTGCCCGGGCGGCGCGGTTCGGCCGGTAACCGAGGTCGTCCATCGCACGCCGGACACGGTCGCGGGTGTCGGGGGAGACGTTGTCGAACCCGCGGGCGACCCGGGAGACGGTCTGCATCGAGACCCCGGCGGCCTCGGCCACGGCGGCCATCGACGGGGAGCGACGTGCGGCGGCCGCAGCCGCCAGTTCGGTCGTCACGATGCCCCTCCGGTTCCGGGCGATCTGCCCTGCAGTCCCCAGACGGTAGCGCATGTTGACGTTGCCATGCTATCGTCGCGGCGTTCGATGTTGACGTCAACATCGACGGACCGGAACACCGCACGACAAGGGAGTCACATGAGCACGCTGGAAGCGCGCGCAGCCGGAGCCACCGCGCCGGCCGTGCCACCGCGGCGCCGCGCCAGGCCGCGCGGCCGCTACACGGGATGGCTCTTCGTCGGCCCCTTCGTCCTCGTGCTCGTCGCGATGCTCATCGTGCCGATCGGGTACGCGCTGTGGCTCAGTCTGTTCCGCGACCAGCTCATCGGCGGCAACCAGTTCGTCTGGTTCGCCAACTACGTGCAGCTCTTCCAGGACGCCAAGTTCTGGTCCGGTCTCGGCCGCGTCGCGGTGTTCCTCGTCGTGCAGGTCCCGATCATGCTCGGCCTGGCCCTCGTCGCCGCCCTCGCGCTCGACAGCGCCCGGCTCTGGGGGACGTCGTTCTTCCGCATCGCGGTGTTCCTGCCCTACGCGGTCCCCGGTGTCGTCGCGGCGCTCATCTGGGGCTTCATCTACGGCAACCAGTTCGGCCTCACCGGCACGGCGAACCACGCGATGGGCATCGACCTGCTGCAGCCGTTCAGCCCGGACTGGGTCCTCACGTCGATCGGCAACGTGGTCACGTGGGAGTTCCTCGGCTACAACATGCTGATCTTCTACGCCGCGCTCCGCACCGTGCCCGGTGAGCTGTACGAAGCCGCCGAGCTCGACGGCGCGGGCCCCATGCGCACCGTGTTCTCGATCAAGCTCCCGGCGCTCCGCGGCCCGATGGTGATCGCCACGATCTTCTCGATCATCGGCAGCTTCCAGCTCTTCAACGAGCCGAACCTGCTGAAGACGCTCGCCCCGAACGTCATCGGCAGCGCCTTCACCCCGAACATGTACGCCTACTCGCTGTCCTTCAGCGGCCAGCAGTTCAACTACTCCGCCACCGTCGCGATCGTCATGGGCGTGATCACCGCGGTGATCGCCTACGTCGTCCAGGTCCGCGGCACCCGCGAGGAGAACCGATGAGCACCCTGCAGCACCCGGCGACCGGCGCGACCGGCCCGGCCACCGTCACCGAGGCGACCACGACGCTCCGCGACCCGCGCACCCGGTCGACCCGCGCCTCCCGGCGTGCCGAGCGGAAGGCCGAGCAGCACGTCGACGGCCGCAGGCCGAAGCGCTCCGGCCTCCTCACCGCCGTGATGATCGTCTTCGTCGTCTACTCGTTCGCGCCGCTGTTCTACCTGCTCGTGAACAGCACGAAGACGCAGGCCTCGCTCCTGTCGACCTTCGGTCTGTGGTTCGGCGGGAAGTTCAACCTCTGGCAGAACATCGTCGACACGCTCACGTACAACGACGGCATCTTCGTCCAGTGGCTCGGCAACACGCTGCTCTACGTGGTCGTCGGCGCCGGCGGTGCGACGCTCCTCGCCACGATCGCCGGCTACGGCATGGCGAAGTTCCAGTTCCCCGGCCGCCGCGCGGTGTTCGCCGTGGTCCTCGGCGCGATCGCCGTCCCCGGCACCGCCCTCGCCGTCCCGACGTTCCTGCTCTTCTCGCAGTTCGGCCTGACGAACACCCCGTGGGCGATCATCCTGCCCTCGCTGATCAGCCCGTTCGGCATGTACCTCATCTGGACCTACGCGGTGGACGCCATCCCCGCCGAACTCCTCGAGGCCGCCCGCATGGACGGCGCCGGCGAGTTCCGGATCTTCTTCACGATCGCGCTCCGTCTGCTCGCTCCCGGTGTCGTCACCGTCCTGCTCTTCGCGGTCGTCGCCACCTGGAACAACTACTTCCTGCCGCTCATCATGCTGAGCGACCCGAAGTGGTACCCCCTGACCGTCGGCCTGAACCAGTGGAACGCGCAGGCCACCGGGTCCGGTGCCGAGCCGATCTACAACCTCGTCGTCACGGGATCGCTCCTCACGATCATCCCGATCGTGGTCGCGTTCCTCTTCCTCCAGCGCTTCTGGCAGTCCGGCCTCGCGGCCGGGTCCGTCAAGGCCTGACCCGTCAGGACGGGAGGCGCGGGGCGACCCCGCCACGCGCCTGCCGGCCCGGCACACAGCAGCTCCACCCCCTCTCCACGAAGAAGTGAAAGGCACCTCCATGAACAAGCGTCTCCGGCGCGGCCTCAGCGCCGTCGCCATCGGCGTCACCGCAGCCGTCGCCCTCGCCGCCTGCGCCTCCGGCGGCTCCTCGTCCGGCGGTTCGTCCGACGACATCTCGAAGGCCCTCAAGGACGGCGGCACGCTGACCTACTGGTCCTGGACCCCGTCCGCCAAGGACCAGGTGGCCGCGTTCGAGAAGGCCTACCCCAAGGTGAAGGTCAAGCTCGTCAACGCCGGCACCGGTGCCGACCAGTACACGAAGCTGCAGAACACGATCAAGGCCGGCTCCGGCGCCCCGGACGTCGCCCAGGTCGAGTACTACGCGCTCCCGCAGTTCGCCCTGTCCGACTCGCTCCTCGACCTGTCGTCGTACGGGTTCGGCGACCTCGAGGACAAGTTCGCGGCCAGCACGTGGAGCTCCGTCGACATGGACGGCAAGATCTACGGTCTGCCCCAGGACTCGGGCCCCATGGCGCTGTTCTACAACAAGGCCGTGTTCGACAAGTACGGCATCTCCGTGCCGAAGACGTGGGACGAGTACGTCGCCGCGGCGAAGAAGCTGCACACCGCCGACCCGGACGCGTACATCGCGGCCGACTCCGGCGACGCGGGCTTCACCACGAGCATGATCGCCCAGGCCGGCGGCACGCCCTTCACCACGAAGGGCGACAAGGTCACGATCAACCTCGAGGACGCCGGCACGAAGAAGTGGACCAAGACCTGGGACCAGCTCGTCGAGCAGGGGCTGCTGTCGAAGACCGTCGGCTGGAGCGACGACTGGTACAAGCAGCTCGGCAACGGCCAGATCGCCACGCTGATCACCGGTGCCTGGATGCCGGGCAACCTCGAGGCGAGCGTCGCGGACGCGAGCGGTGACTGGCGCGTCGCGCCGATGCCGACCTACGACGGCGGCACGGCCCAGACCGCGAACAACGGCGGCAGCGCCGAGGCGGTCATGAAGCAGTCGAAGAACCCGGCGCTCGCGGCGGGCTTCCTGAAGTGGCTGAACTCCTCGAAGGAGTCGACCGGCGTCTTCATGAAGTCCGGCGGCTTCCCGTCCACCACGGCGGACCTCGAGTCCTCGGCGTTCCTCGACGAGAAGCCCGAGTACTTCGGCGGCCAGCAGATCAACAAGGTGCTCGTCGACGCGTCGAAGTCGTCGACCAACGACTTCACCTACCTGCCGTACCAGGTGTACGCGAACAGCGTCTACGCCGACACCGTCGGCCAGTCGTACGAGAACGGCACCTCGCTCGAGAGCGGGCTCGCCGCGTGGCAGAAGGCCCTCGCGAAGTACGGCGAGGACCAGGGCTTCACGGTCTCGTCCAAGTAGTCACCACACCAGTTCGACCCGGGGCCGTGCGGATCCTTCCGCACGGCCCCGTCTCCTGAGAGAGTTCCCCCATGCGCTTCGCCATCGGCGACACCGACTTCCTGCTCGACGGCGAGCCGCACCGGATCCTGTCCGGCGCGATCCACTACTTCCGCGTCCACCCCGACCTGTGGGCCGACCGGATCCGCAAGGCGAAGCTGATGGGGCTCAACACCATCGAGACCTACGTCGCCTGGAACGCGCACGCTCCGTCGCCCGGCGTCTTCGACCTCACCGGCGGGCTCGACCTCGGCCGCTTCCTCGACCTCGTCGCCGCCGAGGGCATGCACGCCATCGTCCGCCCCGGTCCCTACATCTGCGCCGAGTGGACCAACGGCGGTCTGCCGTACTGGCTCTTCGCCGACGGCACCGTCGGGGTCCGCCGCGACGAGCCCGGCTTCCTCACAGCCGTCGAGACCTACCTGCAGCAGCTCGCCCCCGTGCTCGTCCCGCGGCAGATCGACGCCGGCGGGCCCATCGTCCTCGTGCAGGTCGAGAACGAGTACGGCGCGTACGGCTCCGACCCGGTCTACCTGTCGAAGCTCGAGCAGATGCACCGCGCGATCGGGCTGACCGTGCCGTTCACGAGCGTCGACCAGCCGATGGGCACCATGCTCGAGGACGGGTCGCTGCCCTCGCTGCACAAGACCGGTTCGTTCGGCTCGCGGTCCGTCGCGCGGCTTGCACGCCTCCGCGAGGCCCAGCCCACCGGCCCCCTCATGTGCTCGGAGTTCTGGGACGGCTGGTTCGACAGCTGGGGCGAGCACCACCACACGACCTCGGCCGCCGACAGCGCCGCGGACCTCGACGACCTGCTCGCCGCCGGCGGCTCGGTGAACATCTACATGTTCCACGGTGGCACGAACTTCGGCTTCACGAACGGTGCGAACGACAAGGGCGTGTACCGCCCCATCGCGACGTCGTACGACTACGACGCCCCGCTCGACGAGGCCGGGCGTCCGACGGAGAAGTTCCACGCCTTCCGCTCGGTCATCGAGCGCTACGCGCCCGTGCCGCCGCTGCCCGACTCGATGCGTCCGGGTGGATCCGGACGGCTCGCGTCCGACCCGTCCGGCGGGTCCGTCGCGTCCGGCGGTTCCGACGCGTCGGTCCAGGAGGCGCGGCCCACCCCCGCCGCGGACGTCGCCGTCCGCCTCGACCGCGTCACGTCCCTGCGCGCCCTGCTCCCGGCGCTCACCGACTGGTCCTCGCACGACGTCCCGCCGACGTTCGACGCGCTCGGCGCCGCCTCGGGCTTCGTCGTGCACCGGACCGAGGTCGACCTGCCGGCCGGCGGCGTGCTCACCGTCGGCGAGGAGGTCCGCGACCGCGCCGTGGTCTCCGTCGACGGCACCGTCGTCGGCGTGCTCGAGCGGGAGCACCACGACCGCGCGATCGCGCTGCCGCCGGTCACCGGCACGCTCGAGCTCCTCGTCGAGGACCAGGGCCGCGTCGACTACGGCCCGCGCATCGGCGAGCCGAAGGGCCTGATCGGCGGGGTCGCCGTCGACGGTGTGCCGCTCGCCCGGTGGACCGCGTCGCCGCTCGCCCTCGACCCCCTGCCCGAGTCGGCCCGGACGATGCTCAGCGACGCACTCGCGACCGACGGCGACGTGCTGGCCGGACCGACGTTCGCCACGGGGTCCTTCGACCTCGCGGAGCCCGACGACCGGTACCTGTCGCTCGACGGCTTCCGGAAGGGCGTCGCCTGGGTCAACGGGTTCTGCCTCGGCCGGTACTGGTCCCGCGGGCCGCAGCGCACCCTGGCCGTCCCCGGACCGGTGCTCCGCGCCGGGCGGAACGACGTCGTCGTCCTCGAGCTGCACGCCGCCGCGTCCCGCACGGTGTGCCTCCGCTTCGAGCCGGACCTCGGCCACACCGAGGCCTGATCGGGCTACGCTGAGCGGACGGACAGGGACCGAGGGGGTCGCGATGGTGCAGGTACTGCGTTCGGTGGGGCGGGTCGTCGCGACGGCACTCCAGGTGCTGGCGGGGGTGCTGACCTCGTTCGGGTCCGGCGGGGTCGTCGGCGCGGGCGCACCCCCGACCCCCACCCCGAAGCAGCCCGACGACTACCGCCCCTGACCTACGGCGCGCGACGGAGTCCGTCGAGCGCGTCGAGTTCGGCCAGGGCCGCTCGTGCGTCGGCGATCCGGTCGGCCTCGGGGCGACTCCACCACTCGGGCCCGCGCTCGCCGAGCCCGTGCTTCGCCAGGCCGTTGCGGTGCCGCGCGGCCGCGAGGGCGTCCTCGTCGCCCGATCGCCTGGCCTGCCCGACCGCGTTGCGACCCCGGCCGAGATGGGACCGGAGCGCTGCGGCGACGTCCTCCGGGAGCGCGGGATCGGTCCGTCGCCACCGCCGGCCGTCGACGACGAAGAAGTGGTCGTCGGGGGTCGCGGTCATGTCCTCGAGTCTTGCAGCGGACGCCGCGTTCGTCCGGGGTGGTGACCGTACCGGTTCGAGATCCCCGGGGATCGCGAACCGGAACGGTCAGCGCGCGGATCCGGTGGGCGGTGTCAGGGGCGCACGGTAGACCGGCGGGGATGCCCGCACCCCACCCGCGCCCCCTGCTCGACGTCCGCCGGATCTACGCCGAGCCCGCCGCCCTTGAGCTGCAGCGCGGGCAGGAGGTCGTCGGACGCTGGCCCGACGCCGAGATCGTGCCCGTCGCCTCGCACTGGAACATCCCCGAGGTGCACGGCGACGAGCGCAACGTCCAGCGGTGGGTGCGCATCAAGACCGAGGCGCTCGTGCTCGGCGTGAAGAAGTCCCTCGTGACCCGGCCGAACGGGCGTTCCGCCGACTTCATCGCCCCCTCGACGGCGAACGGCTGCGCCATGGCGTGCGCGTACTGCTACGTCCCGCGGCGCAAGGGCTACAGCAACCCCGTCACGGTCTTCGCGAACATCGACCAGATCACGAAGCACGTCGCCCGGAACATCGCGAAGCAGGGGCCGAAGACCGAACCGAACCAGTGCGACCCGGACGCGTGGGTGTACGACATCGGGGAGAACAGCGACTGCTCGGTGGACGCGATGCTGAGCGACAACGTCCGCGACCTCTGCGACCTGTTCCGGATGTCGCCCACGGCGAAGGCGTCCTTCGCCACGAAGTACGTGAACCGCGACCTGCTCGACTGGGACCCGGTGGGACGCACCCGGATCCGGTTCTCGCTGATGCCGCACGAGACCGCGAAGGTCACCGACATCCGGACGAGCCCGGTCGCCGAACGGATCGCCGCGGTGAACGACTTCGTCGACGCCGGGTACGAGGTCCACCTCAACTTCTCACCCGTCGTCCTCACGCCGACGTGGGAGGCCGACTGGACCGAGCTGCTCCGACGGGTCGACGACGTCCTGTCACCGGCGGCGAAGGCGCAGCTCGCGGCCGAGGTCATCTTCCTCACCCACAACGAGGCGCTGCACGAGGTGAACCTCGGCTGGCACCCGAAGGCCGAAGAACTCCTCTGGCGTCCGGACCTGCAGGAGCAGAAGGTGTCCCAGAACGGTGCGGTGAACGTCCGGTACCGCTCCGGGATGAAGGGGGCGCTGGTCGAGCGCTTCCGCGAGCTCGTCGCGGAGCACCTGCCGAGCTGCCGGATCCGCTACGCCTTCTGACCGCACGGAACGACGAACGCCCGCGCCGGACGGCGCGGGCGTTGCGTGGTTCGACGGGCTCAGTGACCGTCGAGCTTGTCCTTGGCCTTCTCGGTCTCGAGGCGTGCCTCGCCCATGGCCTGGTCCTTCTGGCCCTGGTGCTTGAGCTCGGCGTCGTCGGTGTGCTTGCCGACGGCCTCCTCGACCTTGCCGACGATCTTCTGGGTGGCGTCCTTGGCCTTGTCTCCGAGCGACATGGTGTCTTCCTTCCTCCGGGAACCGCCGAGGGTCCCCGGCGCCTGTGCCACGAAGACAACCAGGCGCCACCGCGGGGTTCGCGGCCGAGGCGCAGGTTGGTGTACCCCGGTTGCTTCCGTCGGGGTACGGATCAGGGGACGAGGCGGTCGGCCCGGTAGCGGTCGAACAGCTCGGCGAAGGCGCGCTCGGTCCGACGGAACGCGGTGAAGCCGGCGTCGCGGCTCTTGCCCATGTCCGTCACGACCTCCATCGCGCGACCGAGGTCGGCGTCGGTGTGCCACCACGAGGCGAGGCGGGTGATGTCCGGCTCGGCGAGACCGTGGCGCTCGGCGATCCCGGCCCACGCGGACTCGTACGGAGCCATCTGCGCTTCGAGTGGGCGGGGCTCGCCCTCGAAGCCGACCACGCGGGCCGGGTCGACGCCGAGGTGCGCCGCGAGCCGGGGCCACATCCAGCGCCAGCGGAACACGTCGCCGTTCACGATGTTGAACGCCTGGTCGGCTCCCGCCGGGGTCGTCGACGCCCACACCATGTGCTCCGCGAGGAGGCCGGCGTCCGTCATGTCGGTCAGGCCGTTCCACTGCTCAGCGCTGCCGGGGAAGACGAAGTCGAGGTCGAGCTCCTTCGCCAGGGTCGCCTGCACGGCGATGGTCAGGCCCATGTTCATGGCGTTGCCGACCGCGTGCCCGATGACCGTGTGCGAGCGGTGCACCGACCACGTGAAGCCCTGTCGCCCGGCGGCCGCGAAGAGCTCGTCCTCCTGCGCGTAGTAGAAGTTCGGGGTGTCGAGCCGCGGCTCCTCCTCGTGGAAGGGCGTGTCCGGCATCTCGCCCGCCGCGTACGCCTCGAACGGACCGAGGTAGTGCTTCAACCCGGTGACGAGGGCGACGTGCGCGAGCGGCGCGTGGTCGAGTGCGGCGAGCAGGTCTCGGACCATGCCGCCGTTCACGCGGATGTTCTCGGCCTCGGTCTCCTGGCGCTGCCAGGCGGTGAAGAACACGTGCGTCGGGCGCTCGCCGGCGAGGGCGGTGCGGAGCGAGTCCGGGTCGCGCAGGTCGGCGGCCACGGTCCGGACCCCGTCGCGGGGGAGCGGGCGCCGGGAGAGCGCGGTGACGGCCCAGCCGAGGCCGAGCAGGTGGTCCACCAGTGCGGAGCCGGTGATGCCGCTGGCGCCCACGACGAGGGCCTCGGGACGGACGTCGGTCGGTGCGGTGTCGGTCGGTGCGGTGTCGAGTGTCATCCCCGGGTGCAACGCCCACGCCCGACAGGTGTTCCCTACCGGGGGCGTCGGATCCGGATCGGGCCCTTCGCCGTGGACGGATCGACCACGCTGCCGTGCTGCGTGATCTCGACCTCGCCGCGCGCGACCATGCGGCGGGCGGCACGTCTCGCCGGTTCCATCAGGTCGCGCCAACCGTCCGGGTCGAGTGCCCGAGCGGCATCCGACGGGCAGATGCTGGACGACCGGGAGCGCGCTGCGAGCAGCTCGTCGATCCGCTGTTCGAGCGCCCGGTCTGTCGCGTCGACGCCGTGCTTCCGGCACGCGGCCGAGCAGTACTTCGCGTCCGGAGCCGCGGACGCGGGCATCCGACGCCCGCACGACGCGCAGGTGCGTTCGGCGTGCTCGGCCGCGTTCGCCGTCGCGTCCGCCTCGGTCCTGATCGCGCGTCCCATGCGCCCATCCTCTCCCCGCTGTCCGGTTCCGCACCCAGCCCAGGCACGGCTGGCAGCATCGGGTCGGTGAACCCCGTTCCCGATGCCGCCCGCCCGCACGAACCCGCCTGGGTCGAACACGTGATGTGGTGGCACGTCTACCCGCTCGGGTTCGTGGGCGCCGAGGTCCGTCCGGACACCGCCGTCGCGGACCGGCCCGTCGAGCACCGCCTCGAGCGCATCGAGGCCTGGCTCGACCACGTCGTGGACCTCGGGCTGAACGGGCTGCTGCTCGGTCCGGTCTTCAGGAGCTCGACGCACGGGTACGACACGGTCGACCACTTCCGGATCGACCCGCGGCTCGGCGACGACGAGGACTTCGACCGCCTGGTGGCGGCGGCGCACGCGCGCGGCGTGCGGGTGCTCCTCGACGGGGTGTTCAACCACGTGGGGCGGGAGCACCCGGCCTTCCGCGCGCTCGAGGAGCAGGGCCCGGACGCACCGACGACGGATCTGTTCGCGATCGACTGGGCCGGCTGGTCGCCCGGAGACGACGTGCCGGTGGGACTGTTCGAGGGGCACGACATCCTGGTCGCGCTCGACCACGGCAGCCGCGCCACCGAGGACCTCGTCGTCGAGGTGATGACGCACTGGCTCGGTCGGGGCGTGGACGGCTGGCGACTCGATGCGGCCTACGCGGTGCCGACGGCGTTCTGGGCCCGGGTGCTGCCGCGCGTCCGGGAGCGCTTCCCGGACGCCTGGTTCACGGGCGAGGTCATCCACGGCGACACGGCTGCGTTCGTCCGTGCCTCGACGGTCGACTCCACCACGCAGTACGAGCTCTGGCAGGGCATCTGGCACGGCATCGCCGACCGGAACTGCTTCGAGCTCGCGCACGCCGTCGAACGGCACGACGCACTGCTGGCCGCGCAGGCGCCGAGCACGTTCATCGGCAACCACGACGTGACGCGCATCGCGAGCGCCGTGGGGGAGCGGTTCGCCGGGCACGCCGCCGCCGTCCTCTTCACGGTCGCCGGGACCCCGAGCGTCTGGGCCGGTGACGAGTACGGCTGGACGGGGGTGAAGGAGGAGCGCGTCGGCGGGGACGACGCCGTCCGCCCGGAGTTCCCGGCCGGTCCGCTCGAGCCCGTGGAACTCACGCACGCGTACGAGGCGCTCATCGCCCTCCGTCGCCGCGAGCCCTGGCTGCACCGGGCGCACACCGACGTCGTCCACCTCACGAACACGGCGGTCGTGCTGCGCACCGCGACCTCGGAGCGGGCGGTGGTGACCGCCCTCAACCTGGCCGACGACCCGGTCGACCTGCCCACAGCGGGTGCGACGCGCGTCGAGGCGGGCGGAGCCGACGTCGGGGACGGAACCCTGCGCCTCCCGGCTGCCGCCTGGGCCGTGCTCTCCGGATCGTGAGCAGAAATGGTCGGGTCCCCGGAGAGGACCCGACCATTTCTGCTCACGAAGCGAACGCGCGCGACGCGCGCCCTACTTGCGGGCGGACGCCGCCCGGCGCTTGTTGAACACGTCGAACGCGACGGCGGCGAGCAGCACCAGGCCCTTGATGAGCGACTGGTACTCGGTACCGACGCCGAGGATCGACATGCCGTTGTTCAGGATGCCGATGATGAGACCACCGACGATGGCTCCCGGCACCGTGCCGATGCCACCGGTGACGGCGGCGCCGCCGATGAACACGGCCGCGATGGCGTCGAGCTCGAACCCGTTGCCGGCACCCGGCGCCGCGAGGTTCAGCTGGCCCGTGAAGACCACGCCCGCGAGGGCCGAGATGACGCCCATGTTCACGAAGAGCAGGAACGTCACGCGCTTCGTCTTCACACCGGACAGCTGCGCGGCGAGGGCGTTGCCACCGATCGCGTAGATGTGGCGGCCGAACACCGCGCTCCGCATGACGACCGAGTAGATCACCACGAGGGCGCCGAGCACGACGAGCACGATCGGGGTGCCGTTGTAGCTGGCGAGCAGGAGTGCGACGTAGATCACGAGCCCGGCACCGAACGCCGTCTTCACGATGAACCAGACGAACGGCTCGCTCTCGAGCTGGTACTTGCGACGGGTGATGCGGCCGCGGAACGCCGCGATCACCATCACCGCGGCCGCGGCGAACCCGAGGATCATCGTGAGCGGCTCGTACCCGGTCGTGCCGAAGGACGGCAGGAAGCCGGAGCCGAGCGACCGGAAGCCCTCGGGGAAGGGCGAGATCTGCTGGTTCCGCAGGACGATCTGCGCCGCACCGCGGAAGGCGAGCATGCCCGCCAGGGTCACGATGAAGGCCGGGATCCCGAAGTAGGCGATCCAGAACCCCTGCCAGGCCCCGACGAGCGCACCGACGACGAGGCAGAGCACGACGGCGATCGGCCAGGGGAGGCCCCACTGCGTGATCATGACGCCCGACATGGCACCGGTGAAGGCGACGACCGACCCGACGGACAGGTCGATGTGCCCGGCGATGATGACCATCACCATGCCGATCGCGAGGATCAGGATGTAGCTGTTCTGGACGACGATGTTCGAGACGTTGATCGGGGCCAGCGTGATGCCGTTCGTCGTCACCTGGAAGAAGATGACGATGACGATCAGCGCGATGAACAGGCCGATCTGTCGGAGCTGCCCGGTGAGGTAGCCGGCGGCGGACTTAAGCGCGTTCATTGACAGGGGTCTCCCGTTCCTGGGTCATGTACTGCATGAGGACCTCGGGCGTGGCCTCGGAGCGGGGCACGTCGGCGGTGATCGTGCCCTCGGAGAGCGTGTAGATGCGGTCGCAGATGCCGAGGAGTTCGGGGAGCTCCGACGAGATCACGATGATCCCCTTCCCCTGGTCCGCGAGCTGGTTGATGATCGTGTAGATCTCGTACTTCGCGCCGACGTCGATGCCGCGCGTGGGTTCGTCGAGGATCAGCACGTCCGGGTCGGCGTACATCCACTTCGACAGGACGACCTTCTGCTGGTTGCCGCCGGAGAGCTTGCCGGTGACGACGTCGACGTTCGGTGCCTTGATGTTGAGGCTGCGGAGGAACCCTCCGGCGACGGTGGTCTCCTCGGACGCGTTGACGAAGCCCCAGTGCGCGAGCTTCCCGAGCGCCGACCCGGAGATGTTCCGCTTGATGTCGTCGATGAGGTTGAGGCCGTAGCGCTTGCGGTCCTCGGTGACGTACGCGATGCCGTTGTCGATGGCCTGCGTCACGGTGTGGGTCTTGATCGGCTTGCCGCGCTTGTAGACGGTGCCGCTGATCCCCGACCCGTACGACTGCCCGAAGACGCTCATCGCGAGCTCGGTGCGTCCGGCGCCCATCAGCCCGGCGATGCCGACGACCTCGCCGGCCTTCACGTCGAGGTTCGCCTGGTGGATGATCTCGCGGGAGCCGTCGAGCGGGTGGTGCACGGTCCAGTCCTCGATGCGGAGGAGCTCCTCGCCGATGACCGGGTTCTCCCGCTCGGGGTACCGGTTCGACAGGTCGCGGCCGACCATCCCGCGGATGATGCGGTCCTCGGAGACCTCGTCGGCGCGCATGTCGAGCGTCTCGATGGTCTTGCCGTCGCGGATGATCGTGACCTTGTCCGCGATCGCCTTGATCTCGTTGAGCTTGTGGCTGATGATGATCGCCGTCATGCCCTCGGCCTGCAGCGACCGGATGAGGTCGAGCAGGTGCGCCGAGTCGTCGTCGTTCAGCGCCGCGGTGGGCTCGTCGAGGATGAGGAGCTTCACCTTCTTCGACAGCGCCTTCGCGATCTCGACGAGCTGCTGCTTGCCGACGCCGATGTCGACGATCTTCGTGACCGGGTTGTCCTTGAGGCCGACGCGCTGCAGGAGCTCGGCGGCCGCCAGGTTCGTCTTGTTCCAGTCGATGAAGCCGCCCTTGGACTGCTCGTTGCCGAGGAAGATGTTCTCGGCGATCGACAGGAACGGGCTGAGCGCGAGCTCCTGGTGGATGATCACCACGCCCGCCGCTTCAGAGTCGTTGATGTTCGAGAACGCGACCGGATCGCCGTCGAGCAGGATCTCGCCGTCGAAGGAGCCGTGCGGGTAGACGCCCGACAGCACCTTCATCAGGGTCGACTTGCCGGCGCCGTTCTCACCGCAGATCGCGTGGACCTGGCCACGCTCGACCTCGATCGAGACCCCCTGCAGCGCCTTGACCCCGGGGAACGTCTTGGTGATGTCCCGCATCTCGAGGATGGTGTCCGCCATGCGGACCGCCTTTCCGTCGTGCGCGCGGGGGGGGGCGGGGGGTGACGGGGGGGGGGGGGGGGGGGGGCGCCCCCCCCCCCCGCCTCCAGTCCCGAAGGTGAAGGGGACTACTTCAGGTCGGCCTCGGTGTAGTAGCCGGAGTCGACGAGGACTTCCTTGTAGTTGTCCTTGGTGACGATCGTCGGCTGGAAGAGGTAGGTCGGGACGACCTTGACCTTGTTGTCGTAGCTCTTCGTGTCGTTGACCTCGGGCTTCTTGCCGGTGAGCAGGTCCTCGGCCATGGTGACCGACTGCTTGGCGAGCTTGCGCGTGTCCTTGTAGATGGTCGAGTACTGCTGACCGGCGATGATCGACTTCACGCTGGCCTGCTCGGCGTCCTGGCCCGTGATCGTCGGGAGCGGTCGGTCACCCGAGCCGTACCCGGCGCCCTGCAGGGCCGAGATGATGCCGATCGAGATGCCGTCGTAGGGCGAGAGGACGCCGTTCAGCGTCGTGCCGCCGGAGTACGACTTCGCGATGAGGTTCTGCATGCGGGCCTTGGCGGTCGCCGGGTCCCACTGCTGCGTCGCGGCCTGCGAGAGCTGGTCCTGACCGGACTGGATCTTCAGCGTGCCGTCCTCGAGGTACGGCTTCAGGGTGTCCATCGCGCCGTTGAAGAAGAACCCGGCGTTGTTGTCGTCGAGCGAGCCGGCGAAGACCTCGATGTTGAAGGGGCCCTTCTCGCTGGTCTTCTTGCCGTCCGCGTCGAGGACGCCGAGGCCCGTGAGGAGGCTGGTGGCCTGGTCGACGCCCACCTTGTAGTTGTCGAACGACACGTAGTAGTCGACGTTCTTGTTGCCCGTGAGGAGGCGGTCGTAGGAGATCACCTTGATGCCGGCCTTCGCGGCGGCGTCGAGCTGGTCGGAGAGCGCTCCGCCGTCGATGGACGCGATGATCAGGACCTTCGCGCCCTTCGTGATCATGTTGCTGACCTGCTGCGCCTGCTGCTGGACCTTGTTGTCGCCGTACTCGAGGTCGACCTTGTAGCCGGCCTTCTCGAGGTCGCTCTTGACGGCGTTGCCGTCCTTGATCCAGCGTTCCGAGACCTTGGTCGGCATCGCGACGCCGACGAGGGCGCCCTTGTTGTCGCCGCCACCGTCACCGCTGCCGGTCGCTCCACGTCCCCCTGCGGAGCATGCGGCCAGGCTGACTGCCAGCCCGACGGCCACGATCCCCGCTGCGATCTTGCGCTTCATCATCGAAGTACCTCTTGTTCCTCTCACGTCGTCCTCGACGCGCTGGGTGTGGGCTGCTGTGGCCCGTGGGTGCTGCTCAAAGTGAGCGCTCACATCATGTGGGTTGTTTCACGGGGTGTCAACTCGTCGTGATCGTTTCGCGACCTTTCGTCGGTTCCGAGTGCCGGGGGTACGGTTGCGACGTGACGAACACGACGGCCCCCGGGGGCAAGCGCCACAAGGCGCCGACGATCTTCGACGTCGCCGAGCGCGCCGGGGTGTCGCACCAGACCGTCTCCCGCGTCATCAACGGCGACCCGACCGTGCGTGACCAGTTCCGGGAGCAGGTCGCGGCCGCCGTGACCGAGCTCGGCTACCGTCCGCGAGCAGCGGCCAGGGCACTCGCCGGCGGGCGGAGCCGGGCGCTCGGGATCGTCAGCACCGGCGACGCGCTGTACGGTCCGTCGAGCACGGCGATCGGCTTCGAACGTGCCGCACGCACCGCCGGGTACCACGTGCTGCTGTCCACACTGCCCGAGGACCCCGTGCCCGCCGACCTCTCCGGGGCGCTCGCCTCGCTCCTCGCGCAGGACGTGGCCGCGGTCGTGCTGGTCGCCGCCGACAACCGCGTGCTCGATGCGCTCGCCTCACTCGTCGTCCCCGTGACGGTCCCCGTCGTGGTGGCGAACGCCGTGCAGCCCGACGCGGTCAGGACCGGAGCGGCGCCGAACGTCGCCGCGGTCGCCATCGACCAGGCCTCCGGGGCGGTACTCGCCCTCGACCACCTCTTCGCACGCGGGCACCGGCGCATCGTGCACCTCGCCGGTCCGTCCGTGTCGCAGGAGGCCGAGGTCCGCCGCGCCACCTACGAACGGGTCATGACCGACCGGGGGCTCGAACCCGTCGTCCTCGCTGGCGACTGGACGCCCGCGAGCGGCTTCCGTGCGGCGCAGTCGATCGACGTGCACACCGTGGACGCCGTCTTCGCCGGGAACGACCAGATGGCGCTCGGCGTGCTGCACGCCTTCGCGGAGGAGGGGCTCCGCGTCCCGGACGACATCGCCGTGGTCGGCTTCGACGACATCCCGGAGGCGGCGCACTTCACCCCGCCGCTCACCACGGTGCGGCAGGACTTCATGGCCATGGGGGAGCGGGTGCTCGACTCCGTCCGGGCGCTCGTCGAGGGGCGGTCCCACGACGACCGGCTCCTCGCGCCCGAGCTCGTGGTGCGCCGGAGCGCGTAGGGCGCGCGGGCGCTGGGGCGCCGGGGCGCTGGGGCGCGGGGTTGGGGAGCGCGGGCTGCGGAGCGCGGGCTGCGCCGGGCGCGGCGTACGGTGCGAGGTCCGTCGGTCGGTGCGAGGTTCCCCCCACCGTGCGTGCTTGTAGCGCCGCACGCAGCGGCCAACCTCGCACGGACTGAGCAGTGCGGCACCGTGCGAGGCCGGCCCTGCGCAGCACGGAGCGGACAACAGCGCACCGTGCGCTTTCGTCCGCCCGGTGTCAGCCGCCGGACGTCCTCCGTGGGAACGGCACGGTGCGGAGTTCGTCGGCCGGTGCCGGGTGTGTCGGCCCGTGCGCGGTGGATCAGTCGGGAGGGCGTCGGCCGGTGGCCGCACGGTGCGAGCTCCGTCGGCCGGTGCGAGGTTGCCCGCTCCGTGCCTGCTCGTAGCGCAGCACGGAGCGGGCAACCTCGCACGGACTGGGTAGCGCGGCACCGTGCGAAGCCGGCCCTGCGCCGCACGGTGCGAGGTCGGCCCCGCGCAGCACGGTCCGAGGTCGGCCCCGCGCAGCACGGAGCGGGCAACCTCGCACGGACTGGGCAGCGGAGCACCGTGCGAGGTCGGCGCCGCACAGCACGGGCGCGTCAGGGCGCCCGCGGGCGTCAGCCCTTCAGCGCGCCGGAGGACAGGCCCGCGACGTAGAAGCGCTGCAACCCGACGTAGAGCGCGATGCACGGGATCATCGCCACGACCGACCCGGCGACGAGGTTCCCGTACGACACCTGCCCGTACGCCCCGGTCTGCAGGTTGAGCAACGCGACGGGCAGCGTGTAGAGCGAGTCCTTCGTGAGGAAGGTGAGCGCTCCGAGGAACTCCGTCCACGACGCCAGGAACGCGTACAGCGCAGCGGTCGCGGCACCGGGCAGGAGCAGCGGGCGGAGCACGGACACGACGACCCGGAAGCGTGAGGCGCCGTCGACGAACGCCGAGTCCTCGAGCTCGGTGGGGATCGACTCGAACGCGTTCCGCATCACGAACACCCCGAACGGCAGGTTCACCGTCGTGTAGAAGAGCACGAGCCCGACGAGCGAGTTCGTCAGCTTCATCGCGTTCATCTCGAGGTACAGCGGCGTGAGGATGGCCTGGAACGGCACCATCATCGTCAGCAGCACGAGCCCGAAGACGATGCCGGACCCGCGGAACCGGAACCGCGCGAACCCGTACCCGGCCATCGTCGCGATCACGGCGGTGAGCACGGCCGTGGCGATCGAGACGACGAGCGAGTTCACGACGCCGGTGAGCAGGTGGGACGAGGGGCTGAAGACGGCGGCGAAGTTCTGCCACCCGAGCTGGAAGAACGTCGCGGGGTCCGCCGCCTGCGTGATGACGGCCTCGGACTGGAACGCGCGCAGGATCGACCAGATGAGCGGGACCCCGAAGACGAGGGTGCCGCCGACCCCGGCGATGACGTACAGCGTGCGCTTCACCGCGGTGTCGCGGGGGTGGCGCACGCTGCCCTGGTGGCGACGACGTCGGCCGTCCCCGGAGGTGGTCAGCGTCCGGGTGGACAGGTCCGGGGCCGCGAGGTCGGCACGGGAAGCGGTGGTGCTCATGGCTCAGTCCTTCTCTCGCAGTGCCCAGAACTGGAACACGGTGACGGCGGCGATGACGACGACGAGGGCGATCGACTCGGCGGTCGCCGCGCCGAGCTGCAGGTTCACGAAGCCGCGGTTGTAGATCGCGTTGACGATCGTCGTGGTCTCCGTCCCCGGCCCGCCCTGGGTCAGGATGTAGAACTGGTTGAACGCGAGGAGCGACCCGATCACCGAGATGATCGCGCTGAGGGCGAGGGTCGACCGGATCATCGGCATCGTGATGAGTCGCTCGGTCTGCCACCACGAGGCGCCCTCGAGCTGCGCGGACTCGTAGACCTCGTCGGGGATGCCCTGCATGGCGGACATCACGAGCACCATCGTCAGACCGGACACCGCCCAGACGACGAGCACGCAGATGAGCAGCGTCGCCAGGGGCCCGTTCACGAGCCACGCGGTGCTGCCGTCGGTGATGCCGAGCCAGCGCATGACCATGTTCACGGCGCCGGAGTTGGGCTGCGCCTCGAGCACGAGCATGAACGACAGCGTGGTCAGCCCGACGACGTACGGCAGGAAGAACACCGTGCGCAGGAAGGTGCTCCCGCGTCGGCGGGCCCGGATCAGCACGGCCAGGAAGTACCCGAGCGCCAGGATCGGCACGGTGACGATCGCCGTGTAGAGCAGCGTGTACCCGATGGCGTGCACGAACGTCGGGTCCTGGAACAGCGTTAGGTAGTTCTGCAGCCCGATGAACCGGTACGGCCCGATCAGGGGCCAGTTCGTGAACGAGATGTAGAGCGCGAAGACGAGCGGCGCGAGGACGAACACCGCGACGAACAGGATCGCCGGGGTGACGAGCACGGCGCCGGTGCGCGGCGGGTGCGTGAGTGAGTTCCGGGACGGACCCTGGCGGCTGGTGCCACGGCCGACGGTCGGGCGGCCAGCGCCGGTCCGTCGGTTGGAGATGGTGGTCATGTCTGCACCTCTCTGTGCAACGAGCGAGCGAACGAGCGGGCGAGCGGGCGAGCGGACGAGCGGACGAGCGGACGAGCGGACGAGCGGGCGAGCGAGCGACCGACGCTCAGGCCTGGACCTGGTCGAGGATCCGCGTGTAGTCGGACTGGGCTGCCCGCATCGCGGCGCTGACCCCGGACCCGAACACCGCCTCGCGGAACATGGCGAAGTACGGCGACGAGGGCTGGTTGACGAGCAGGTTGTAGGCGAGCGTCCGCGGCGCGTACCCCTTGTCGATCGCGTCGAGCGGGCCGAACGCGAGTGGGTACTTCTTGCGGTACGCGGGCGTCGCGGCGTCGGACCGCGTCGGGAAGTACCCGCCGTCCGGCAGCGCCTGCTGCTGCTGCAGCCCGTTCGCGTACTGCATGAACGCCCAGCCCCCAGACGGGTTCGCGGCCCCGTTCGGGATGCACATGTTGTCGCCACCGTCGAAGAACGACCGCTTGCCGTCCCACGACGGGATGAGCACCGTCTGCATCTTCGCCCGCAACGCCTTGGTGGCCGCGGGCACGGTCGCACCGTACGAGGTCGGGAAGATGCCGACCTTGCCGGCGCGGAAGTCGGCACCCCACGTGGTCCCGGCGTCCGCGAAGGTCGCCTTCGACAGCGCGCCGTCCTTCCACAGCTGTCGGTAGAACTCGAGCATGCGCTCGAGTGCCTCGTTGCCGGTGATGTTCGCCGTCTGCTCGCCGACCTCGCCGGACATCATGTCGACACCCGTGGCCCAGACGTGCGGCTGCGTGACGAACCCGATGATCCCCGCCGAGTTGCCGGCGATCGACCACCCGTACACGTCGTCGCCGGTCTTCCGGATCGCCGTCGCGGCGGCGAGCAGCGAGTCGAGGTCCTTGGTCGACTCCTCGACGTCGAGGCCGGCCCGGTCGAACAGCTCGGTGTTGACGAACAGCTGCGAGTTGTCCGCCAGGTACGGCAGCCCGTAGTACCGGTCGCGGTACTCGAGCAGCCGCAGGTGGCCGGGCGAGATGGCGTCGAAGTAGTCGAGCCCCTTCACGACGTCGGTGAGGTCGGCGAAGGCCTCGCGGAAGATGAACAGCTGCGAGTTGATGTCGTCGATGTCCACGACGTCCGGCGGCTCGCCACCCCGGATCGCGGTCGCGAGCTTCGTGACGTACTGCCCGTCCGGCACCGGCGTCAGCTCGACCTGGAGCTTCGGGTTCGCCTTGTTGAACCCGGCGACCGCCGCCGTCAGGCCAGCCTGCGTCGCGGACCGGCACCAGACGTGCACGGTGCCGGTCGCGTTCCGCCCGAAGCTCGCGACCTGCGCGTCGACCTTCGGCAGGGTGCCGGAGCACCCCGCGAGGGCGAGGGCCGCCCCGCCGACGAGACCGCCGACGAGGAACGCTCTGCGGTCCATCGGGTCACCGCGCCAGCGGGAGCCACACGCGCATCGGCGCGGCTCCGCGGTTCGCCCAGGCGTAGTACGGGACCGCGGTCGCGGTGACGTCCTGGAGGGACGGTGCGGCCGCCGTGGACCCGGCCGCGTCGTCGACGCTGGTCGCGTCCACGGCGCGATCCGTGCCTCCCGGCCCGTCCAGTCGACGGTACGGCCACGCTGCCTGCACGTGCTCGGCCGGGGCATGCCCGGCGACGCGCAGCGTGACGACGCCGTCGAGGAGATCCTCGTGGCGTTCCTCGATGATCGGCGCGTCCGCGTCGACCGTCAGGTCGTCGACCGTGAACCCCTGCTGGTCCGCCTGCTCGACCGCGTACACGAGCGGGCCGCGCTCGATGGCGACCTGCCCGCGTGCGGCGTCGATCCTGGCGTCGGCGACGTACCGGTGCGGGGTCGTGTCGAAGACGAGCTCGACGGTGTCGCCGGCCGTCCACTCGCGGTCGATGACGTGCAGCGTCCCCGCGGCGGGGCTGTCGGTGCCGTCGGGACCCTGCACGGTCGTGGTGTCCGACCAGGCGGGGATGCGCAGGCCGAGGGCGAGCGGGCCGTCCTCGGTGACCGTCACGCGGACGCGGCCGTCGTGCGGGTACCCGGTCTCGACGTCGACGCGGCCGAGCGAGGCCGTGGCGTACTGGTGCAGCTGCAGGCCGCCGTCGGTCTGGGTCGCGAGGTAGCCATCGAGGCTCGCGAACGTCCGCATGATGTTCGGCGGGCAGCAGGCGCAGTCGAACCAGCCGCGACGCCCGTGCGCGGGGGAGCGGTTCTCGTCCTGGTGCGCGTGGTCCCGCTGCTGCAGCGGGTTGACGTAGAAGTACTCGGTGCCGGCGAGGCTCACACCCGCGAGGAACGCGTTGTACAGCAGGCGCTCGATCGCGTCGGCGTAGACGGGCTTGCCGGTCGCGAGGAGCAGGCGCCAGGCCCACTGGATCCCGCCGATCGCCGCGCAGGTCTCGGCGTACCCGCGGTCGGTGGGGAGCTCGTACGGGTCGCCGAACGCCTCCCAGTCCCAGCGCGCCCCGAGGCCGCCGGTGATGAACGCCTTCGTGGCCATCATGTCCGCGAACTGCGTCTCGCTCGCGGTCAGGAGCTCGGTGTCGCCGGTCTCGATCGCGACGTCCACGGCCCCCGCGGCGAGGTAGACCGCGCGGACGGCGTGGCCCTCGACGGTCGTGGCCTGTCGGCTCGGCACCCGGTCGGAGAAGTACGTCGGCTCGCCGCCGGCGCGCTCGATGATCCCGGTCCCGCGGGCGTCGACGAACCAGTGCGCGAGGTCCAGGTAGTCGCGGTTCCCGGTCTCGCGGTAGAGCTCGACGAGGCCCATCTCGACGACCGGGTGCCCGTCGATGTCCTGCTCGTGGTCGTCGCCCGGGCCGAACGTGCGGACGAGGTGATCGGCGCTCTTGATCGCGACGTCGAGCAGCCCGGTGTCGCCCGTCGCCCGGTGCTGTGCCACGGCCGCCTGGTACAGGTGCCCTGCGCAGTACAGCTCGTGGCTCCACTTGAGGTCCGTGTAGCGCTCGCCCTTCCCGCGGATCTGCTGGACGGAGTCGAGGTAGCCGTCGTCGGCCTGCGCCTGTGCGTACAGCGCGGTGACCTCGCGCTGGAGTGCCAGCAGGTCGTCGGCGGGAGCACGGCCGTACTCCCACGCCACGGCCTCGAGCCACTTCGTGACGTCCGAGTCCATGAAGATCGGGCCCGTCGCGTCGCCCTCCTCGAGGCCGGCGGCGATGCGGAGGTTCCGGAAGTTGCCGGCCGCCTCGAGCAGGGCGTACCCACCACGGATCGCGTCGCGGCCGTTCCGTTCCTGCCGCAGGGCCCAGAAGCCGCCGGTGATGCGGGCGTCGCCCGTCGGCAGCGGACGGAGCGTCAGGTGCGCGGCGGCGGTCGGGAGGACCGGGGTCGCGGTGTGCGCGCGGCTGTCGGTCGCGAGCGTGGTGGTCATGTCGCCTCCTTGCGATGTGACTGCGGTCCGTGTCCGATCGCGTGGTGCATGCGGAAAACGGTTTCTGCGGAGGACGTTACGACACGACCTGGAGGCGCGCAAGGGCTTTGTCCCGCATCTTGCGTATAGTCATGGTCAGTTTCCTGCGTCCGTACCCATTTTCGGAAAGGGGTTTGCCGTGACTCTCGAGCGCGCTGGGAGGACCGTCCGGATCACGGACGTCGCGGCGCTCGCCGGCGTGTCGATCGGTACCGCGTCGAAGGCCCTGAACGGCACCGGACAGCTGCGGGACGCGACGCGCGAACGGGTGAAGGACGCCGCCGAGAAGCTCGGGTTCGTCGGCGATGCTCGTGCCCGCGCGCTGTCCTCGGGACGCACGTACACGGTCGGGATGATCACGACGGACTCGTTCGGCCGGTTCTCGATCCCGGTCCTGCTCGGCGCCGAGGACGCCCTCTCCGCCGGGCAGATGGCCGTGCTGCTGTGCGACACCCGCGACGACCACGTGCGTGAAGCCCACTACCTCCGGTCGCTCGCCGCCCGTGGGGTCGACGGCATCATCGTGACCGGACGCTCCGCCGACGCCCGGCCGCCGATCGACGTGCCGATCCCGGTCGTGTACGCGTTCACGCCCTCGACCGACCCGGACGACGTGTCGGTCACCCTCGACGATGCCGCCGGCTCGGCACGGGTCGCCGAGCACGTGCTGTCGACCGGACGGCGCCGGGTGGCGATCGTCACGGGGCCGGAGCGCCACCGCTCGGCGGTGCGTCGGGTGTCCGGTGCCGCCGAGGTGCTCGGTGCGCACCTCGTCGCGGAGCCGATGTACGGCGAGTGGTCGGAGCGGTGGGGGCGGCAGGCGGTGGACCTGTTGGCCCGAGGAGCGGGGCTCGGATCGACCGGGAGCGGGGCCGGGACCGGGGCTGGGATCGGGACCGGGGTCGGGGTGGGGTCTGCCCCGGATGGGCCCGGCGTCGACGCGATCGTCTGCGGCAGTGACCAGATCGCGCGCGGCGTCTGCGATCGGCTGCGCGAGCTCGGGCTGGCCGTGCCGGACGACGTCGCCGTCACCGGGTTCGACGACTGGGACGTGATGGCGCTCGCGAGCCGGCCGCCGCTGACCACGGTGGACCTGCGGCTCGAGGAGCTCGGGCGGGTGGCCGGTCGCGCGCTCCTCGACCTCATCGAGGGTGGCGCGCCGGTCTCGGCGACGGTGACGCCGTCCCTCGTCGTCCGCGAGAGCACCGTCGGGGCGTAGGGGACGCGGCGCTGCCCGGCCGGTCCGCCCCGGGCGCCCGTCCCTGGCCTGGCGCGCCGGGCGTCGGTCCCGGTGTCGCTTCGAGCGGGCGAAGTACGTCCTCCTCGACGGGTCCACCCGGCGTTGTCTGCCCGCTCGGCGTCGCACGTGCGGCGCGTCCTGCCCGATCGCGGCGGCGCAGCGCGGCTCCGGGATCGGATGCGGCCGTGCGACGCGCTGCCTCGGGGTGCCGTGCTTCGACGTGCCCGACGTGCCCGACGGGCTCCAGTGGGCGGAACACGCCGTCGGTCGGAAGCCGAGTGGGCGTGACACGCCGGTCGAGGTCAGCGAGTGTGACGTATTTCGCCCGCTCGCCCGAGGGGTCGGTGCCGCGCGGCGGTTGCAGGCGTGAGCGCTCACGTACTAACGTGTGAGCGCTCACTCAACGATGAGAGCAGGAGAGAACATGGACGCCGACGAGCGCCGACGACAGGTCGTGGACGGCCGGACGACCCTGGGGATCGAACTCGGCTCCACCCGCATCAAGGCCGTGCTCGTCGACGAGTCGCTCGTGCCGATCGCCTCCGGCGCGCACGAGTGGGAGAACGCGTACGTCGACGGGCGCTGGACCTACTCCCTCGACGCCGTCGAGACCGGACTCCGCGCCGCCTACGCCGACCTCGTGGCCGACGTCGAGCGGCAGTACGGCGTGACGCCGACGACCTTCCGCGCCGCCGGTGTCAGCGCGATGATGCACGGCTACCTGGCCTTCGACGCCGACGGGCAGCTGCTGGTGCCGTTCCGGACCTGGCGCAACACGTCGACCGGGCCAGCTGCCGAGCGCCTCAGTGCGGCCCTCGGGTTCAACATCCCGCAGCGCTGGTCGATCGCGCACCTGGCCCAGGCCGTCCTCGACGACGAGCCGCACGTCGCCGAGCTCGCCGGCATCACGACCCTCGCCGGGTACGTGCACCGCCGCCTCACGGGTCGCGACGTGCTGGGCGTCGGTGACGCCTCCGGCGTGTTCCCGATCGACAGCACGCCGGCCGACAGCGGCCCTGGCGACCCGGGCACGCGCGACTGGGACGACACGATGCTGCGGACCGCCGAGGACCTGATCGGGCTCCGGGACCTGCGTGCCCTGCTGCCCGAGGTGCTCGTCGCGGGGGACGACGCCGGGACCCTCACCCCCGAGGGCGCAGCCTGGCTCGACCCGACCGGCACCCTGCAGCCGGGCGTCCCACTCTGCCCGCCCGAGGGCGACGCGGGGACCGGCATGGTCGCGACGAACGCCGTCGCGCCCCGCACCGGCAACGTCAGCGTGGGCACGAGCATCTTCGCCATGGTGGTGCTCGAGCACCCGCTCAGGACCCCGCACGAGGAACTCGACGTGGTCACCACGCCGTCCGGGGACGCCGTGGCGATGGTGCACTGCAACAACGGCGCGAGCGAGATCGCGAGCTGGGCGCGGGTGTTCGGCCGGTTCGCCGAGGCCGCGAGCGAGCGCACCGGCAGCGCGGCGATCGACATCGACACCGTGTACGCGACGCTGCTGGCCGAGGCCGAGCACGCGGACCCCGACGCCGGCGGCCTGCTGTCGTTCAACTACCTCGCCGGCGAGCCCGTCACGCACGTCGAGGACGGCCGACCCCTGCTGCTCCGCACGCCCGGCGCCCGCTTCACCCTCGGCAACCTCGTCCGCTCCGAGGTGCACGGCGCGTTCGCCACCCTCGCGATCGGCATGGAGGTGCTGCACGGTGAGGACGTCCAGGTCGACCGGATGACCGCCCACGGCGGGCTGTTCCGCACCCCTGGCGCGCCGCAGCGCCTGCTCGCGGCGGCGCTGCGCGTGCCCGTCGCGCTCGAGGAGACCGCGGGCGAGGGCGGTGCGTGGGGGATCGCGGTCCTCGCCGCCTACCTCGAGCACACCGACCGGCACCTCGCGGACTTCCTCGCCGAGACGGTCTTCGGCGGTGACGCCGTGCACGTGGCGGACCCCGAGCCGGCGGACGTGGACGGGTTCCGGACGTACCTCGAGCGCTACCGCCGAGCCCTCCCCGTCCAGCGAGCGGCCGCCGCCGCGACCGGTCAGGACGCGCCGACCGCAGCCGCGACCGGCCAGGACGCAGCGGCCGCCGCTGCGACCGGCCAGGACGGCCCCGGGACCGACGCGACCACCCCCCAACCCGAGCCGACGACGGCAGGCGACCCGCGCCTCCAGGCCGAGAAGGAGCCGACACGATGACGGACCCGACCACCGACGAGACCACGGCGGCCGTCGCTGCCGCGCGGGAGCGCGTCGCGCGCCTGCACGGCGAACTCGTCCGCTACGGACTCGTGATCTGGACCGGCGGCAACGTCTCCGAGCGGGTGCCGGGGACGGACCTGTTCGTCATCAAGCCGAGCGGGGTGTCGAGCGACGAGCTCCGCCCGGAGAACCAGGTCGTCTGCACGCTGGACGGCGTCCCGGCAGACGGCTGGGACAACGCGCACGGCCCGTCCTCCGACACCGCGGCGCACGCCTACGTGTACCGGAACATGCCCGAGGTCGGCGGGGTCGTGCACACGCACTCGACCTACGCGACGGCGTGGGCGGCACGCGCCGAGGAGATCCCGTGCGTGATCACCGCGATGGCGGACGAGTTCGGTGGACCGATCCCGGTCGGCCCGTTCGCGATCATCGGGGACGACTCGATCGGCCACGGCATCGTCGACACCCTGAGCGGCCACCGTTCGAGGGCGGTCCTCATGCAGAACCACGGCGTGTTCACCATCGGCAAGGACGCCGAGGACGCGGTGAAGGCCGCGGTGATGTGCGAGGACGTCGCACGCACCGTCCACATCGCGCGGCAGGGCGGCGAGACCGTGCCGATCGCCCAGGAGGACATCGATCGACTCTTCGATCGCTACCAGAACGTCTACGGACAGAACCCCGAAGGAGCCATGCGATGACGCAGGTGAACCCCCAGGCCACCCTCGACAGCTACGAGGTCTGGTTCCTCACCGGGTCCCAGGGCCTGTACGGCGAGGAGACGCTGCGCCAGGTCGAGGAGCAGAGCCGTGCCGTGCACGAGCAGCTCGCGCCGCACGTGCCCGTGAAGCTCGTGTGGAAGCCGGTGCTGAAGGACGCCGACGGCATCCGCCGTGCCCTCATCGAGGCCAGCGCCGACGACCGGGTCATCGGCGTGACGACGTGGATGCACACCTTCAGCCCCGCGAAGATGTGGATCGGTGGCCTGCAGGCGCTGACGAAGCCACTCCTGCACCTGCACACGCAGGCGAACGTGACGCTGCCGTGGGCGGACATCGACTTCGACTTCATGAACCTCAACCAGGCCGCGCACGGCGACCGCGAGTTCGGCTACGCCCTCGCTCGTCTCGGCGTCCGGCACGCCACCGCGGTCGGCCACGTGTCCGACGAGCGGGTGCAGCGGCGCGTCGCGGACTGGACCCGTGCGGCCGCGGCCGCCGCCTCGGTCCGCGAGCTCAAGCTGACGCGCTTCGGCGACAACATGCGCTACGTCGCCGTCACCGAGGGTGACAAGACCGAGGCCGAGATCGAGCTCGGCGTGCAGGTGAACACCTGGGCGGTGAACGAGCTGGCCGCGGCGGTGGCCGAGGCCGAAGCGGACACGGCGGCGGTCGACGCGCTCGTGGCGGAGTACGACGCGCAGTACGACCTCGTCGACGAGCTGCGTGACGGCGGGTCGCGCCGTGCTTCGCTCCGCGACGGTGCCGCGATCGAGCTCGGCCTCCGCACCCTGCTGGAGCGGAACGGCTCCGCCGCGTTCACCACCAACTTCGAGGACCTCGGCACGCTCAAGCAGCTGCCCGGCCTCGCGGTCCAGCGCCTCATGGCCGACGGCTACGGCTTCGGTGCCGAGGGCGACTGGAAGACGGCGGTGCTGGTCCGGGCGATGAACGTCGCCGGCGCCGGTCTGCCGGGTGGTGCGAGCCTGATGGAGGACTACACCTACGACCTCACGCCGGGCGCCGAGAAGATCCTCGGCGCGCACATGCTCGAGGTCTCGCCGACCCTGACCACCACGAAGCCGACGCTCGAGATCCACCCGCTCGGCATCGGCGGCAAGGACGACCCGGTGCGCCTGGTCTTCACCGCCGACTCCGGCGAGGCCGTCGTGGTCGCGCTGTCCGACACCCGCGACGGCTTCCGCCTCACCGCGAACGTCGTCGACGTCGTGCCCCCGACCGAGGCCCTGCCGAAGCTGCCCGTCGGCCGTGCCGTCTGGGAGCCGCGACCGTCGTTCCCCGTCGCCGCCGAGGCCTGGCTCACCGCCGGCGCCGCACACCACACCGTCATGACGACGGCCGTCGGGCTGCAGGTCGTCGAGGACTTCGCGACCATGGTCGGCACCGAGTTCCTGGTGATCGACGAGCACACCACCGCGCGCGGCTTCCGCGACGAGCTGCGTCTCCAGCAGACGTGGCACCGTCTCGACCGCGGGTTCTAGGGCGCCGGACCGTACGATGAGCGACGTGATCGCAGCGCAGCGCACGCGGACGAACTGGGCCGGCAACGTGACGTACCGTGCCTCCGGGCTGGCACGTCCGACATCCGTCGCGGCGGTCCAGGAGCTGGTGTCCAGGACCCCGCGCCTGACGGCGCTCGGCTCGCGGCACTCGTTCAACACGATCGCCGACACCGACGCGCTCCAGGTCTCGTTGGCGGACCTGCCGCCGGTGCTCGACATCGACACGGACCGTCGGGTGGTGCGCGTCGCCGCCGGCATGATCCACAGCCAGGTGGCGGCGGGCCTGGAGGCGCGGGGCTGGGCACTCGCGAACCTCGCCTCCCTGCCGCACATCTCGACCGCCGGCGCGGTCGCGACCGGCACGCACGGGTCCGGCGTCCGCAACCCCTCGCTCGCGCAGGCGGTGGTCGGCCTCGAGATCGTCCGCGCCTCCGGGGACCGGGCGTTCGTCGACGCGTCGACACCGGACGGTTCCCTCGACGCCCACCGGGTGGCGCTCGGCGCGCTCGGCATCGTCACGGCGGTCGAGCTCGCGATCGAGCCGACCTTCCAGGTCGCCACGACCGTGCACCTCGACCTGCCGTGGGAGGCCGTCGCCGCGCACTTCGACGCAGTCGTGTCGGACGCCTACTCGGTGTCGCTCTTCACGTCCTTCGACGACCGCGGCGCGCGGCAGGTCTGGGTCAAGCACCGCACGGACGAACCGGCGCCGGTGGTGGACCTCGTCGCGCTCGGCGCCCGCCCGGCCGACGGGCCCGTGCACCCGGGGGAGAACGACCCCGCCGGTGTCACCGAGCAGGGTGGTGTGCCCGGACCGTGGTCCGAGCGGCTGCCGCACTTCCGGTCCTCCTTCACGCCGTCGACCGGGGCGGAGATCCAGGCGGAGTACCTGCTGCCGGCCGGTTCGGCGGTCGAGGCGCTCCAGGCCCTCCGCGCCCTGGAGCCGGTCTTCGCGCCGATCCTCATCGCCGCCGAGGTCCGGACGATCGCCGCGGACACCGCCTGGCTCGCACCGTCGTCGGAGCGGCAGTCGGTCGGCATCCACTTCACGTTCCGTCGGGACGCGGACGCGGTGGCGGCCGCGGTGGAGCGGATCGAGGACGTCCTCGCGCCGTTCGACGCCCGGCCGCACTGGGGCAAGGTGTCGGCGGCGAGTGCCGAGCGGTTGCACGAGGCGTACCCGCGGCTGTCCGACTTCGCGGCGCTCGCCCGCGACCTCGACCCGACGGGGCGGTTCCGGAACGCGTTCCTCGCGCGCATCCTGAGCTGACCGGGCGGCCCCGACCGGGTGCCGACGGTCGGGGCTCACAGCCGCTTCGGATGACATCTCCGGCCGATCCACCGCGGCGTTCCTGAGCGCTCACATGTGCGATCACAAAGGTTGGGGCATGGCGAACCTCAACCGCATCATCGGCATGGCCGGCAAGGTCATCGACAAGCAGCTCCAGAAGCGCGGGCAGGCGGGACCCGCGGCCGGCGCCGGGCAGCAGCAGGGCGGGAGCGACTGGCGCGACATCGTCCGGAACGCGGCGGACCGGCTGACCGGCGACGACCGGAGCCGACAGTCGCAGCAGCACGGACAGCAGTACGGCCAGGGCCAGGCGCCGCAGGGCCGGGCGCAGTACGACCAGCCGCAGGACGGTCGGTCGCCGCAGGGTCACGTGCCGTCCGGGCAGCCGGCCCAGCCGCAGCGCGGGCAGGTCGACCCGGACCAGGTCGCGATCGCCAAGTACGACTACCTGCTCCGGACCGCGCCGCCGGAGCAGCTCGAACAGGTCCACCACGACGCCTTCGCCCGCCTCACGCCCGGGCAGCGTCAGCAGATCCGCGACCGACTGAACTCCGAACTGCCCCCGCACGAACACCTCCGCGACGACTCGGCGGGCGGGATGGCGCGTGCGATGACCCGGGGTGAGGTCGCCCGGCCCGGCCTCGTCCGGCGGGTGCTCGGCGGTGCCGGCTCGGCCGGACGTTGCCGCGGCGGCGCGTTCGCCGGTGGGGCTGCGGTCGGTGCCGGTGCGATGGCGCTCGGCGGCCTGGGCGCGGCGGTCGCCGGCGGTGCGGTGCTGAGCGCCGCCGCGGGTCCGGTGCTGGCGGAGGCCGCGAACCTCGGGGTCGACTTCGAGGGCATCGCGTCCGGGTTCGGCGACCTCGGGCTCGCGGACCTCGGCGGTGGTGTCGAGGGGATCGCGGGCGAGGGCGAGCAGCTCCTCGGCGGCCTCGGGGAGCAGGTCTCCGGCCTCGGCGAGCAGGCGTCGAACCTCGGCAACGACTTCCTCGGGGGACTGTTCGACCGCTGACCGCGGGCGACCCGCCCGTGCGTGGCGGGCGGGACCCGTCGCCTGCCGCAGCTGCCGTCCGTCACGATCGGGTCAGGGCGTCCCCGACGGTGCTCCGGTAGTACAGGACGGCCCGGCCGTACCGTGACCGGTTCAACAGCCCGCCCCGCTCCATCACCCGCAGGTGCTGGTTGACCGCCGAGGTCGACACCCCGAACCGCAGCGCGAGGTCCGTCGACGACGCCGGCTCGCCGAGCGCATCGAGCAGCGCGGCGCGGGTCGCTCCCAGCAGGTCCCGGACGGATCCTGCGTCCGGGTGGCCGGAGGTCGACCACATCGCCCCCTGTCCGCGCGCCGGGTACATCACGGTCGGCGGCAGGTCGTCGTCGATCGGCACCGAGGCGCGCACCACGAACATCGACGGCACCAGTGTCAGGCCCTCGCCGCCGATCGGTCGGTCGCGCGCGACCGGGGTCGTCAGCTGCACGTCGAGATCCGTTCCGTCGTACCGCACCGCTTCCGACAGCCCGCCGAGCACCGTGCCGATGCCCGCGTGCGCCGCGGTGCGCGCCCGGTGGCTGATGTCCGCCTGCAGCACGGCACGCATCCGGGCCCAGTGCGGCGCGAAGCAGAGCTCCCACGCCGTCGCGAGCGCCTGCTGCAGCCGCTCGACGACGGCCTCGTGCCGACCGGTGAAGACCGGTGGCACGGTGCCGTGCACCCGCTCGAGGTCGGCGACGATCCGCGCGCGGGGGAGTCTCCCGAGTGCCCGGAGCTCCTCGTCGAACGACGTCAGCGGTGACGTCGGCCGGGGGTTGACGAAGTCGGCCACCCACCGGCGCTCGTCCACGAGACCGAGCAGGACCTCGTCGTCGAGCAGCGGACGGACGGCGGCGATCCGGTCGAGCCACGGCTGCTGCAGCGGGTAGCGATCCGGTGCCCGGAACGCGCGGAGCCCGAGGCCGAGTTCGGAGAGGGGCGAGATGCCGAACCGGATCGCCGAGACGTCACTCGGTTCGAGGTGGTACCGGATCATGAAGCCCCACGCTACATCCGTTGTCCAGGCACCCGCGTGCCTGCGAGAACTGGACCATGAGCACCACCGCGGCATCCCGGGTCCCGATCACCACACTCGTCCGGGACGACCGGGTGCTCCGACGCCTGCTCGTCGTCACCTTCGTCGACACCCTCGGGCGCGGCGCGTTCTTCACCCTCACCACGCTGTACCTCACCACGATCGTCGGCATCGCCCCGGTCGTCGTCGGACTCGGGCTCACGGTCGCCGGGGCGGTCGGCGTCGCGAGCTCGCTCGTGTTCGGGCACCTCGCGGACCGGCGCAGCTCCCGCCGGATGCTCGTCTGGCTGCACGTCGTCCAGGGCCTCGCCCTCGTCGGGTACGTCGTCGTGCACGACCTGCCGACCCTCGTGCTGACGGCGTCCGTGGTGACGTTGGCGCAGCAGGGCGGCGGCTCGGTGCGCTCGGCCGCGGTCGGGCGGGCGTTCCCCGGGAACGAGCGGGTCCGGGTCCGGGCGACGATGCGGACCGTCACGAACGTCGGCATCGGGCTCGGCACGGCGGTCGCGGCGATCCCGCTCGCCGTCGGGACGGGTGCGGCGTACCGGGTGACGATGGTCGCGGCGGGTCTGCTCTTCCTCGCCTCCGCGGTGCTCGTGCTCGGTCTGCCGGCGGCACGGATCGACGCCGCGCCCGCCGAACGGACCGACACCGGGACGGTGGTCGTCCGGACCCCCGCCGGACGGAGCCCCTACCGGGACGTGCGCTTCCTGACGATCACGATCCTCACCGGGGTGTTCGGCATCCAGTTCGGCCTGTTCGAGGTCGCCGTGCCGCTCTGGGTCGTGCAGCACACCGTCGCACCGGACGTCCTGGTGTCGCCGTTGCTCCTCGTGAACACGATCGCCGTCGTCCTGCTGCAGGTCCGGATGAGCCGGGGGACGGACACGGTCGCCGGTGCCGCCCGGGTGATGCGGTACGCGGGCTGGCTGATGGCGCTCGCGTGCGGGCTGTGGGCGGCGGCCGGCTGGGTGCGGGGCGACGACTGGGTGCCGATCGCGCTCGCGGGGGGACTCCTCGTCGTCGCCGCGGTCACGCACTCCCTCGCCGAGATCACCTCGAGCGCCGCCGGCTGGGCGCTGAGCTTCGAGCTCGCGCCAGCGGACCGGGTCG
Organism: Curtobacterium sp. LFS084; assembly: GCF_047977705.1. NCBI lineage: Bacteria > Bacillati > Actinomycetota > Actinomycetes > Micrococcales > Microbacteriaceae > Curtobacterium > Curtobacterium sp. LFS084. The sequence continues at coordinate 49,506 of NZ_JBFPFM010000007.1, read as the reverse complement.
GCGCGTACCAGGGCGTCTACGGCACGGGGTTCGCCGTCGGTGCGATGGTCGCGCCGACGGTGGTCACGGTCACGGCGATCGACCTCGGGACCCCGGGCTGGGCGGTCCTCGCCGTGGTGTTCCTCGGCGCGGCACTCGGCACCGCACACGTCGCCCGACGGGCGGCGTCACCGGCCGTCCCGACGCCCGCCGAGCCCGCTCGGCCGGACGACCCTGAGACGCTTCGGGAATAGACCGGGGGTGCACCGCGATTGGACCGTTACGTCGTGCGACGTCCCGTCGCGCCCGGGATTCGGACGCCGTCCGATCCCGGTGCCAGGATGGACGCCGCGCCGACATCAGGACCGGTCCTGCACCCGGACCACGGCGACGCGTCGCGGCCACCCCACGGCCGCGCACCACCACTTCCCCACGAGGAGCACCACCGTCATGAGACGCCCCAACCGCCTGACGATCACCGCTGCGGTCGCCGCAGCAGCAGCCCTGGTCCTCGCCGGGTGCTCGGGCGGCGGCGCGTCGGACGACGCCTCGGGCGGCACGTCCAAGGGCGGCACGCTCAACATCCTGACCACGGCCACCGCGGTGCACCTCGACCCGGCGACCAGCCAGAACCTCAACATCACGACGCTCGGCCTCGTGCTCCGTCGCCTGACCGCCTGGGACGTCGAGCCCGGCAAGACGGCCAAGGTCGTCCCCGACCTCGCGACGAACACCGGCGACTCGAGCGACGGCGGCAAGACCTGGACCTACCACCTCAAGAAGGGGCTGAAGTTCCAGGACGGCACCGAGATCACGACGAAGGACATCAAGTGGGGCATCGAGCGCTCGTTCGCGCCGACGCTCACCGGTGGCCTGAGCTACCACAAGTCGCTCCTGGTCGGCGGTGACAGCTACAAGGGTCCGTTCGACGGCAAGACCCTCGACAGCATCGAGACCCCGGACGACTCGACGATCGTGTTCAAGCTCAACGCGGCCTACGGCGACTGGCCGTGGATCGTGTCGATGCCGGCGTTCGCCCCGGTCCCCGAGGGCGACGGCACGGACACCGGCGCGTACGACGCCAAGCCGGTCGCCTCCGGTCCGTACGAGGTGCAGTCGAACACGCAGGGCTCGCAGATCACCCTCGTCCGGAACAAGGAGTGGAGCGCGGCGACGGACTCCGTGCGCACCGCCGGTCCGTCGAAGGTCGTCTTCAAGGAGAGCCAGGACCCGTCGACGGTCACCCAGACGCTCATCGCCGACAACGGCGACGCGAAGGACTCGTTCGGTGCGACCTACCTCGGCGCTGCCGAGCTGAACCAGGTCCGCTCGAACCCGGCCGCCCAGGACCGCCTCGCCACGTCGAAGGCCGGCCCGATCAACTACCTCGCGATCAACACGCAGAAGGGCTCGCTCAAGGAGCTCAAGGTCCGGCAGGCCCTGCAGTACGCGGTCGACAAGAAGTCGTACCGGATCGCCGCCGGTGGTGCGCTCGCCGGCTCCTACGCGACCACGCTCATCACGCCCGGCATCGCGGGGCGCCAGCAGTACGACCTGTACGAGCCGGGCGCGACCGGTGACGTGGCGAAGGCGAAGAAGCTCCTGCAGGAGGCGGGCGTCTCGGACCTGAAGCTCACCCTGGTCACCCAGAACGACTCCGCCAACCTCGCCGAGGCGCAGGCGATCCAGGCGGGCCTGAAGCGCGCGGGCATCACCGTGACGCTGAAGCCGCTCGACATCGACTCGTTCTACACGGCGACGACGGACGGCGACGACTTCGACCTCGCGATGTTCAGCTGGCAGCCCGACTTCCCGAGCGCGAACGCGAACATCCAGCCGCTGTACGACTCGTCGCAGATCGGCGGGGGCGGCTACAACGTCTCGAAGTACAGCAACCCCGAGGTCGACGCGCTGATCAAGGAGGCGACCGGCACGATCGACCAGCAGGACGCCCAGAAGCTGTGGGCCGAGGCGGACAAGAAGATCATGGCCGACGCGCCGATCGTCCCGCTGACCTACGCGAAGCAGTCCTTCCTCGCCGGCTCGAACGTGCAGAACTTCCGGATCGCGGACTTCCCGGCGTACCCGAACTACCTCAAGGTCTCGCTCGCCAAGTGAGTGCTCCGCTGCTCGAGGTCGAGGGGCTCCACGTCGCGTTCGGCGACGCGGAGCCCGTCGTCCGTGACGTCTCCTTCTCCCTGACGCCCGGCCGCGTGCTCGCCCTCGTCGGCGAGTCCGGGTCCGGCAAGTCCGTCAGCGCGATGAGCGTGCTCGGCCTGCTGCCCCCGGAGGCCCACGTCACCGGGAGCATCCGGTTCCGGGGTGCCGAGCTCGTCGGCGCATCGGACGACGACCTCCGAGCGGTCCGCGGCGCCGGGATCGGCGTCGTGTTCCAGGAGCCGATGAACTCGTTCACCCCGGTGCTCTCGATCGGCACCCAGATCGCCGAGGCGATCACGGCGCACCCGACGGACCTCGACCGCCGTGCCGTGTCGGCGCGCACCGACGAGCTGCTGCGCGCCGCCGGCCTGTCCGATCCGGCCCGGATCCGGAAGGCCTACCCGCACGAACTCTCGGGTGGACAGCTCCAGCGGGCGATGATCGCGATGGCGCTCGCGGGCGACCCGGTCGCCCTCATCGCGGACGAGCCGACCACCGCGCTCGACGTCACGGTGCAGGCCGGCATCCTCGACCTGCTCCGCACGCTCGGTCGTGAGCGGGACCTCGCCGTCCTGCTCATCACGCACGACATGGGCGTGGTGGCGGACGTCGCCGACGAGGTGCTCGTGATGCGTCGCGGCGACCCGGTCGAGCACGGGACCGTGGCCGAGGTGTTCGCGCACCCGGACGCCGAGTACACGCGGGCACTCCTCGCGGCCGTCCCCGTCCTGGAGGCGCGACCCGCCTCGACACCGCAGGCTGCGGACGGTGCGACGGTCGCGTCCACCGCGCCGGCCGACGAGACGGGGACGAGCCGCGCCTCCCGGCCCCTCGTCGCGCAGCTGCGCGACGTCGCCGTGCGCTACGCACGCCGCGGAGCACCCACCGTCTCCGGCATCGACTTCGCGCTCCACGCGGGCGAGACCCTCGGGCTGGTGGGGGAGTCGGGATCCGGCAAGTCCACCATCGGGCGGGCGCTGGCCGGCCTCGTGCCGGTCGTCGCCGGATCCGTCGAGGTGGACGGCAGTGACCTCCGCACGGCCCGCGGCGGACGGCTGCGGGAGCTGCGCAGCCGCGTCGGCATCGTCTTCCAGGACCCGGCGTCGTCGCTCAACCCGCGTCAGACCATCGGCTGGAGCATCGCCGAGCCGCTCCTCGTGCACGGCACCGCCTCGTCACCCGAGCGTGCCGAGCGGGTCCGCGAACTCCTCGTGGCGGTCCAGCTCGACCCGTCGTGGGCCGAGCGCTTCCCGCACCAGCTCTCCGGCGGGCAGCGGCAGCGCGTGGCGGTCGCCCGCGCCCTCGCGCTCCGGCCCGCCCTCGTGATCGCCGACGAACCGACGTCCGCGCTCGACGTCACCGTCCAGGCGGCCGTGCTCGACCTGCTCGCGGCACTGCAGCAGGACTTCGGCTTCGGCATGCTCCTCATCAGCCATGACCTCGCCGTGGTGCGGCAGCTCGCCGACGAGGTGGTCGTGCTCCACGACGGCCGGGTGGTCGAGCGCGGGGCGACCGACGCCGTGCTCGACGACCCGCAGCAGGACTACACGCGCATGCTCCTCGCGGCAGCGCCCGTCGCCGACCCGGTGCGACAGGCGGCCCGCCGCGACGCTTGGCGCGCATGGGAAGGGGTGGCCTCGTGACCGCCAACGTCGTCGACCGTCCGGTCTCGGCGGCCGCGAACCGGAGCACCGGCTTCCGCGCCGTCGTCCGCCGGGTGCGCCAGGACCGCTGGGCAGTGGCGTCCGCGGTCGTCATCGCGGTGTTCGTCGTCGTCGCGCTCGCGGCGCCGCTCATCGCCGCCGTCACCGGCCAGGACCCGTACGGGTACCACATCGACGCGCTGAACTCCTTCGGTGCCCCGCGTGGCCCGGGTGGTGGGATCAGCGGCCAGCACTGGTTCGGGGTCGAGCCCCTGACCGGACGCGACCTGTTCGCGATCGTCACCTACGGCGCGCGGACCTCGCTCGGCATCGGCATCGCCGCGACCGTCGTCTCGATCGTCATCGGCGTGCTCGTCGGCGTCACCACCGGGTTCTTCGGCGGCTGGTACGACCGGGTGCTCTCGCGCGTGGTCGACGTGATCTTCGGCTTCCCGTCGCTGGTGTTCATGATCGCGCTGACCGCGATCGTCCCGACCTCGTTCCCGAAGCCGGTGCTCGTCGTCCTCGTCATCGGGTTCTTCGGGTGGCCGTCGGTCGCCCGTGTCGTGCGGGGGCAGACGCTCTCGCTCGTCACCCGGAACTACGTCGTCGCCTCGACCGCCATGGGCGCCGGACGCTGGCACGTCATCCGGACGCAGCTGTTGCCGAACCTCGCCGCGACGATCACGGTCTACGCGACGATCTCGATCCCGTCGATGATCGGTGCCGAGGCCGCGCTGTCGTTCCTCGCCGTCGGCGTCACCCCGCCGACGCCGTCGTGGGGGCGCAGCATCGGCGACGCGATCGGGTGGGTGCAGACCGACCCGATGTACCTCGTGTTCCCGGGCCTGGCGTTGTTCCTCATCACCCTGGCCTTCAACGTGCTCGGCGACGCCCTGCGTGACGCCCTCGACCCGCGGAGGAGCAACCGGTGAGCACCTTCCGCTTCATCGCGATCCGCGTGCTCGGCGCAGCAGTCGTCCTGCTCGTCGTCGCCGCGATCACCTACGCCCTGTTCATGCTGCTGCCGACGAACCCGGCGCGCGCGATCTGCGACAAGCCCTGCACGCCCGACCGGCTGCGAGAGGTGCAGGCGTTCCTCGGCACCGACAAGCCCTGGATCGCCCAGTTCGGGGCGTACCTGGCCGGCATCTTCACCGGCCGGACGTTCGGCTCCGGTGCGTCCGTCATCCACTGTGCGGCGCCCTGCTTCGGCTACTCGTTCCAGCTGCACGACAGCGTCACGAACCTCATCCTCACGCGCCTGCCCGTCACCGCGTCGATCGCCGTCGGCGCAGCCGTGCTGTGGCTCGTCGCCGGTGTCGCCGGCGGCGCGCTCTCGGCCCTGCGCCGCGGCACGTACGTCGACCGCACGGTGATGACGATCGCGGTGGCCGGGGTGTCCGCGCCGTCGTACCTCGTCGGACTGCTCGCGATCCTGCTGTTCGGGTTCGTGCTCGGTGTCCTGCCCACCAGCGGGTACGTCGCCTTCGGGGACGACCCGGTCGGGTGGTTCACCCACCTCGTGCTGCCGTGGTGCGTGCTCGCGTTCATCAGTGCGGCGATCTACGCCCGGCTGACCCGGGGCGAGATGCTCGAGTCGATGTCGCAGGACTTCGTCCGGACCGCCCGCGCGAAGGGGCTCCGGGAGCGCCAGGTCGTCGTCCGGCACGGCCTGCGGACCGCGATCCTGCCCGTGGTCACCCTGTTCGGGCTCGACCTCGGGTCGCTCCTCGGCGGCGCCGTGATCACCGAGAAGGTCTTCTCGATGCAGGGACTCGGCGCGCTGCTCATCGACGCGGTGCACACCCTCGACCTGCAGGTCGTCGTGGGCTTCACGCTGTTCTCGGCGCTGCTCATCGTCACCGCCAACGTGATCGTCGACGTCGTGTACGCGTTCGTCGATCCGCGGGTGCGGCGCCGGGCGTAGGGCTCGGCGGGACCGCGACCGCGACGCGGCGGGTGGGCTGTCGGGTCAGCGCTCCGCGTCGTCGCCGGCGCGGAGCAGCATCGGCACGAACAGTCCGAGCGCGAGCGCCAGGAGCGCGATCGTCCCGGCCACCGCAAGCCACACGCCGCCGACCGGGCCGGCACCACCGAGCAGGGCGACGACCACGAAGGCGACCGCCTGGCTCCCGACCTGCACGGCGACGAACCGCAGAGCCGACGGCACGAGGGCGCGGAGCTGCACCCGGGCGGTGCGCGGCGTCCACGCCCAGAGCAGGCTCGTGGCGAGGACGAGGTGCGTCGTCAGGAGGAGCACCGGGAGGGCCGTCCCGCCGATCCCCGCGAGGGCGAGCTGCGCCACGAGGAGCGCCGCGAACGGACCACGGGGCACGACCGCTGCCGCCGCCGCGAGGAGCACCGCGACGACGAGCCAGCCGCTCGCCCCGACCACGACGACCGATCCGACGACACCCGCGACGAGGCCGAGCGCCCCGATCGTCCACGCCGGGACCGCCGGACCGATCGACGGCGCGCCGGTGCGCTCCGCCCTCGACCCGGCGGTCATCCGGTCCGCCGGGTGCGGCTGAGCAGGCGGAGTTGCACGGCAGGTGTGTCCCCGTCACCGGTGCGCCAGTGGATCAGCTCGACGCCGGTGGCCGTCATCTCCGTGAGCCGGTCGGACCGTTCGAGGGCGATGAGCCGGGACGCCGTGCGCTCGAGACGGCTCGCTCGCCGGAGGTCGGCGGCCGGGAGCACGTCGACGGCCACGACCCGGTGCCCGGTCGCCGCCCAGGTCACGGCCATCGTCGACGCCTGGTCGTCGAGGAAGGTCGAGAGGACCACCACGAGGGACGCTGCCGGGACGAGCGGCATCCGTGCCGCGGTCGTCGCGTCCGGCTGCGGCGTCGCCTGGGCGATGGTCGTCCGGAGTCGCTCGAGGTGCCGGGTCCCGCCGCCGGGCTCGACCGACCGCGCGGTGCCCGCGAGGTCGCGGAAGCCGACCCGGTCGCCGGCGCTGATGTACGCGGTCGCGAGGGAGACGGCTGCTTCGCGAGCGAGGTCGAGCGACGTCGCCTGGTGGGAGCCGTACCGCGCGCCCGTCCACCGGGTGACGTCCGCGCCGAGGTCGTCCCGGCTGTCGAGGACGAGCACGACGAGGGCGTCCGCGGTGGCGAAGGTCCGGCGCACGTAGAGCTCTCCCGGGCGCTCCGCTCGCCGAGCGGTGCGCCGCCAGTCGATCCGCCGGAGCCGGTCACCCGGAGCGAAGAGCGCGACGTCGCGGAACTCGCCGCCGTCACCCGGGCGCGCAGAACCGTGCGCACCCGTGATGCCCGTCACCCGGCTCGGCATCGGGAGGTGCTGCATGCGCAGGTGCGGGGGTGGGACGACCGCGGACCGCACCGGGCCGGCCTCGGGCACCGAGATCGCGGTGCCGCCCCGACCGAGGAGCGACAGGTGCGTCCGCAGGACCTCCTGCGGCCCGGAGTGCGTGACCGGGACGCTCCCGCGCAGCCGCCTGGCGCGTCGAGGGTCGACCACGACGACGTGCCGCCGGTCGCCGACGACCCGGAACTCGACGGCGACCGCCTCGGCGGCGGACGGCACGGCGACCTCCGTCCGGTACGCCACACCCCGGCCGGAGTCGGACGGCTCGAGCGTGGTCGTCGTCCGGACTGGCGTCCTGTCGAGTCGGGGCCGGGCACCGAAGGCGGCCGTCACGAGGGCCGGGAGCGCCACCACCGCGAGCTCGGGGCGTCCGGTGACGAGGCCGAGCCCGGCGAGCAACACGCCCACCGCGAGCCCGAAGACCAGCGCCGGGTTCCGCACCCACCGCGGCGCGGTTCCGGACCCGGCCACCGGGCGGACCGGCGGGTCGTCGGGAACGCTCACCGCGCCTCCAGGCCAGACGCTCGCGCCCCGACCACCGGCGGGCCCGGCACCTGCGCGACGATGCCCCGTACGATCGCCGCGGGGTCCACGCCGTTCGCCCACGCCTGCGGTGTCAGTGAGATCCGGTGCGCGAGCACCGCGACGGCGGCGGTCTTGACGTCCTCGGGGGTGACGAAGTCGCGTCCGTCCATGACGGCTCGCGCGCGGCCGACGAGCATGAGCGCCTGCGCACCACGCGGTGACGACCCGACCTGCACGTCGCGGTGGGTGCGCGTGGCGGCCGCGAGGTCGACGCAGTACAGCGCCATGTCCTCGTCGACGTGCACCCCCTCGACCGTCGCCTGCATGCGCAGCACGTCGGTCGCGTCGACCACGGCGGACACCGTCGCGACCTCCTGCCGTCGGCCGATCCGGTTGAGGAGCACCTGCTGTTCCCCCTCGCGCGTCGGGTAGCCGACCGAGAGGCGCACCATGAACCGGTCGAGCTGCGCCTCCGGGAGGGCGTACGTCCCCTCGTACTCGATGGGGTTCGACGTCGCCATGACGTGGAACGGGCGGGGGAGCGGGAAGCCCTCGCCCTCGACCGTGACCTGCCCCTCCGCCATCGCCTCGAGGAGCGCCGACTGGGTCTTCGGCGAGGTCCGGTTGATCTCGTCGGCGAGGAACATCCCGGTGAACACGGGGCCCGGGCGGAAGACGAAGTCCGCGGTCGCCGGGGCGTAGACGAACGACCCGGTGATGTCGGCGGGCAGGAGGTCCGGGGTGCACTGCAGCCGACGGAAGTCGAGGCCGCAGGCGGCCGCGAGGCTCCGAGCCGCGAGCGTCTTGCCGAGGCCGGGGACGTCCTCGAACAGGACGTGGCCGCCGGCGAGGATGCTCGCGAACGCCAGCTCGAGCGGCTCCCGCATCCCGACGACGACCGCGCCGACCGTGTCGAGGACGTCACGGCTGCGGGCGGCGACGTCGGCGATCGGGAGCGGCTGGGAGCTCTGCGTCGTGGTGTCGGTCACGGGTGCCTCTCGGTCGTGGGTTCCAGGGTCTCGAGCGCGGTGAGGACGCTCGCGAAGGTGGTGAGGTCGATCTCGGACCGCCGCTCGCGCACCAGGACGGCGACCACTGCCGACGGCAGGACGGCCTCGATCGCCGTCCGGTCGCCGGGGTCGTCGAGGTCGAGTCGGTGGCGCGTCCACAGGCGGTGGCGAGCCACCGCACGGACGCGGGCGAGTGTCCGCTCGGGCACACCGCCGTGGGCGCGCAGCGACCACGCCGTCTCGGACAGCTCGCGTCGAGCGCCGGGTTCGGAGCGGACGGGAGGCACGGGCCAGGTCAACGGGACGTCCTCACGGACGGCGCTCCACGTCAGACCCACCGCGGCGACGACGCCGCCGACGGCGAGCGACTGCACGACGCCGACGCCGAAGAACCACGTGAGCGCCGCGGCGACGACGGCGAGCACCAGGACGCCGATGGTGCGGCCGCGGGTCACGTGCGGCCCGTCGGGACGTCGGCCCACTGCGCGTCGAGCGTTCGCAGCGCGGTCCGGACGGCGGCGACGTCGGCATCGGTCGCCGGGGCTCCGCCGAAGCGCACTGCGAGGTAGCAGCGCCGGAGGGTGCCGAGCGCGGTCTCGTCGACGTCGAGCTGCCGGAGGATGCGGGTCGTGAACTCCGTCGGCGTCTCGGCAGCTCCGCGGCGGAACCCGGCGTCCTCCGCCGACTCCTGCAGGCCGACCCAGGCCGCGGTGACGGCGTCGGAGGGGTCCCGGGGTCCCGCCAGCACCTCGAGCGCACGGCCGATCCCGCGACGCAGGTGCTGGCGCCCGACCTCGGTCGAGGGGTCGACCGGCACCTCGACGGCGAGGCCGGCCACGTCGATCGCGTCCGGACGCGTGGGACGGCGCCGTTTCCGCAGGAGGTGGAGGACCACGAGCACCAGGAGCGCCGCGACGACCACTCCCAGGACGACGAGGACCCATGACGCGTCGACGTGCTCGGCGGCCCGTGCTCCGAGCGGCTGCGGCTCGTCGGTTGCGGGCGGTGACGCGGTCGGCTCGACGACAGGAGCGCGGGCGGGCGCGACCGTGGGGGACCAGCGGGCGCCGGTCAGGACGGGCCGCGCGCCGATCGTGGCCGCGACGACGACCAGTGCGCCGAGGGCGAAGGCGGCGACGGGGACGAACGGGAAGCCGCCGCGGTGCGGACCGTCGTCGTTCGCCATGGATCCACGCTACCCCGCGTCGCGTGCGCTCAGCCGTCGACCGGCTCCGCCGACCGTGCAGCCCGGACGATCTGCCAGACCGCGAGGGCGACGACGACCGCTCCCGCGGACCCGGCGATCCACGATCCGGCGATCCCGAGCACGGGCGCGGTCTCGCAGGAGCTCGTGGCGTGGCCGGGAGCGGCGTCGGAGCAGCTGGTCACCTGGACCAGGAGCAACCAGAGCACCGTCACGGCCACGATGACCGCCACCGTGCTCCACCCCACCACTCGCCCGACTGCTCGCTCCACGACCTGCTCCGTCCCCCGACGTTCCCGTGACCAGGCTCGCACGGTCCGGGCCGATCGCTGGTCTCGATCGCGCAACGGGACGCGGGTCCGTCAGCCGGTCGGGCGGTCGTCCCGCGGCGTCAGCCGGTCGGGCGGTCGTCCCGCGGCGACGGCCTGGAGGCGCGCCCCGCGCCCGTCACGCCGGGTGCGGTGATCCGCTGTTCCTGCCTGCGCGCTCGCGAGACGACGATGATCGTGCCGGTGGCCGTCGCTGCCGCGACGGTTGCGAGGCCGACCCAACCCGGCAACGGCAGCAGGGCCGAGAACACCGGACCGAGCACCGGTGCTGCAGCGAACGTCCCGGTCACGATCGCAGTCAGGACCACGACCGCCGCGACGGCCCCGAGGGCGCTCGGTGGTCGACGGCGCAGGCACCAGTCGGGCAGGCCGGCGAGGGCTCCGGCAACGAGGCCGAAGACGAACGCGCCGAGGACCGCGAAGGCCAGCACCGGGATCATCATGACGAGGAAGGGCGCACCGGTGAGCGACTGCTCGACGATCATGCCCACGAGCGTCCAGAGGACCGGGACCGCGACGACGGCGATCGCACCCGCCCATGCCGTCGTCAGCGGCAGGACGGACAGGAGCGTCCGGCGCGTGGCAACGTCCTCGCTGCTCGTCGCGTCCTCGTCCGACGTGGTGTCTCTGCTGCTCGTCAGGTCCCCCGGCACGGCCACAACCCTAGGGGGCCGTCGCTGGACGCGGCCGATCCGTGCCGCCCAGGTCAGAGCTCGAAGACGTCGGACTCGAGCGCCTTCGAACGCAGCGCACCCCAGCCGTCGTCGTCGCTCCACCAGACACGAACGCCTTCGACGATCCGCCCGACCGCAACGCACCGCGCCGCAGCGTCCGGTCGACGATCGGCTGATGGACGCTGAGTACCAGCGTCTTCAATGACGCTCTCCTTGTTCCGCCCAGAACGCGCTGATTCGGTTCCGGTCGGTCCACCAGTTCACCTCTACCTCCCGTGTCAAGGCGTCGATGAGACCGCCCTCCTCTCCAGGCACACGGTCGTCGAAAACCAACTGATCCATGACGAAGCGGCCCGATGCGTCGCGGATCGGGAGATGCCCATCGGAGAATTCCAGCTCGTAGCCGTCAAAGCGACCGGTGTTGGTCCAGTACGAACGCGCCACCACAGTCGTCCCTGCTGCGGGTCCTGAACCGATGGTGCCCACGATGCCCTGCCGATCCCAGTCCGCTAGCTTCGGGACTCCGGGATGCGGCACGATCACCTCCGGCGGGGGTGAGAACCGCAGGCGCCTCGGCCAGGATTTCATAGCACGCATCTTGTCATGGTCGATCCCAGAGTGCCCTCCTGAGTCGGTATCGCTGACCAGGTTCAACGTCGACGTCTTCAATGGGTCCGACACAGACGCCGGCCGGGCCGTTGATGCCGTCGCGTACGACGATCCGTCAGCGGGCGCGGCGTCGGTCGAGCAGCTTCTGCAACCAGTTGCGCTCGCTGTTCGGTCGCGTGATGCCGATGTAGTCGAGGAGGCCGCGCAGAGCCATGACCCGAGCGTAGGGCGGCTTCTCGATAGCCGATCGTCTATCGGGCGGCGAAGCGTTCCGCGATGATGAGGGTGAATGGTGATCCACGGAAGGGCGGTCAGCGAGGTGCCGCGTTCGGATTCGGCGGCACGTTCGGATCGCTGGAGATGTGTCAGGCGTTCGCGCAGTCGGCTCGACGCGCGTGCTCCGAGTGCGGGACCACCCGAATAGTGTGGATGACCGCCGGGGCCCTCGCCGCCCAAGACGGACCAAAGCAGGCTGTAGGCGCTGCGCGCGAAGTCGTGCCAATGTTTTGAGCGGACGCCGAGGCATGGTGGTGTCGAGACTGTGCTGGCGCAGGATTCTTCGAGCAGGAGCTGCACTTCGAGGGCTTCGGCCAGTGAACGTCTCTGACGCGCTCGGGCACATCGACACCTTGAAGGCGGCAGCCTCGGACGATTACCGCGCGCTGTCCGATAGCGAGTCTCGGCTTCTGGGTTGGACGGAACAGTGCCGGGTGATCCTCGTTGGCGCGCTGGGCTCGACGCACCGACTCGTCAAGATATGGGACTACCAAAGCCAGGTCCGACAAGAGAACTACACCGTCGACGGTTCCTACGGCCGCAGGACGATGGCTGCGTGGCGTAGCGACGCGCTCCAGCGTGCGCTTCAGGTTCTCGACGCAGCCCGGTTCGCAATTGAGTCCGTCCCCACAGAGGGAGTCGCAATCGGCGCGGCCACTGTCGATAGTGAGCTGTGGGAGCACGTCGGAGGGCTTGTCACAGACGGTGCGTGGGACAAGGTGCCAGCTTCCGTCGCGATCTTCGCAGAGGTCACCGTCCGTCGATGGGCGGGCGATCCCCGTGGGAGAGACGGTGGTGTTCGAGTGGGGAAAGACCTGTACGCCAAGGCCTTCGCACCCGATGGACCGTTGCGTCTTGGCTCGCAGGCAAGCGAGTACGAGGGGTGGCGTTCCCTTGCGATGGGTTTGGCCCTGGCTGTAAGGGACGTCGATCGCCATCGCATCCAGCGCCGCGCTGACCAGCGCCCTTCTGCAATGGGCGTCCTCGGCGTTGGGAGCCTGCTACTGACGCAAGTACGTCGGGAACACCCGGATCGGGTGGTCGGCGCCGAGGCTCCTTCGGAAGGTGGAGAGAAGGACTAGCGTCCGTCCGTCTCGGTTGACCAGCGAGACAGCTTGGACGACGGTCGTGCCGCAAAGCGGTGAGGCACGCCCCGTGGGGCGTGCCTCACCGTGGTGTTCGGCTACGAGCGGTCGGCTGCGCGCTGTGCTCGACGTTCGCGCGCTTCGGCTTCTTGGCGCAGCTGCGTCGGGCTCTTCTTGAAGGAGCCCCACACGGCGATCCCAATGAGAATGAACGTCACGACAAGCACGATCGGGATGAAGCCCGGGATCAGCAGCATTTGTTTGTCCTCGCGAGGGTCAGGTGGTCCAGTTTGGCTGATTCTACGCGTTCTGGGCTCTCAGTAGTTGGTCGTCCAGGCTTTCGAGGTCGTCACCCGCAGTGAGACGTAGAGGTCCTCGCTGGTGCCGCCGCCGTTGGACTCGTACTTCGCGTGCTCCTGGGCGTAGGCCTCGAGTGAGCCGTTCTGCTTCTTCCGCTTGATGCTCACCGTGGGCCCGGACACGATGTTGCCGTACTTCACGACTCCGTTCGGGTGGTTCGCGGTGTCGATCTGCGCACCACCGGTGTAGCGCTCGTAGGTTGCGTTGAACCAGAGGTCGTACGGTCCAGTCGCGATCTCGACCTTGCAGTTGCTCTCGACGACGTAGCCGCCGCCGTTGGACTCTTTGCACCCCGTGATCTGCTCGGGCTGGAGGGACCGTGCGCCCGGCGCGGCGCTGGCGCTGTTCGACGACGGGGTCTCGAGCGACGTGACTGCGACGGAGCCGTCCGGGTACACGGATCGGCTGACGAGTTCGGTGGCGTTCTGTGTGGTGGTGGTGCTGACGGGCTTGACGGACCCGCTCATGGAGTCCAGCAGCTTGCCGCTGTCGAGCTTGGCGACGAGGGCGTCCTGCGTCGTCGCGGGGATGCCCTGACTGGTGAACCACTCACGCAGGGCGGTTTGGTCCTGCCCGCTGGTCGTAGCCGCCGTGGCTGGCGCAGCGCTGAACACCCCAGCGAGGAGTGTTCCCGTCACGGCCGTTGCGATCGCGATCTGCTTCGTTCGGTTCATCGTGTTCACCAGGACCCTCCCTTGGCGCTCGTTGCCTTGTTGCTGCCGACCTTGAGGCTGAGGCTGGCGGTGAACGATCCGCCACCCTTCGTGGAGTGGTAGGTCGTGGATGCCGTTGCGGTCGCCGGGCCTGAGGAGCTCTCCTGCTTGCGGGTGATCTTCAGCGACGGTGTGTCCGCGGTACCGGCGACGGAGTAGGCATAGGGGGCCGAGACCTCGTTGATGAGGTCGTTGTTGCTGCCCTGCACGATGTCGTACGTGGCGTGGAACGCGATCTGCAGGAAGCTGTTGTCCGCTGCGACGACACAGTTGTTGTACCGGGTGTCGTAGTGGCTTGGGGTGGTGCTGGCGCACTGGCCGACGGACTGCGGCGTCACCGTGCGCAGGGAAGCACCTGTTGTGCCGGCGCTGCCGTTCGGGTTCTGGATCTCAGACTCAGAGATCGACCCATCAGCGTAGATGGATTGGGTGACGGTGAAACCGTCGCGCTGGACCGTCTTCACAGCGGTCGGCGCCAGCCCTTCCTGCATCGAGTCCATCAGCTGGCCCCGGAGGAAGTGATCGACGAGCGGGCCGTAGGTGCTTTCCGGAACGCCGCGTGCGGCGTACCAGTCGCGCATGTGGGCGGAGACTGCCGTGTCGTTACTGGCAGCCGAGGCGGAAACAGCGGGAACGAGGGCGAGACCGGCGGCGGTGCAAACCGTCGCCGCTGCGATGCCCAAGCGCGCCCAACGTGACTTCAAACCCATTCGGATCTCCAATTCGCTTGACGGGTGGATCCCGTACGGGCCGAGTATGTGCCGCCGCAGACGCGGGCCGAGTCAACCTGAGGACGGTAGACAGATGGGTCTGCTCCGGGTTACGTTGGCAGAGTCTGTGCCCGCCTTGCGGGCCCTCGGTGGGGAGGGGACCCTGATTTCGAAGACAGCTGTGGGACTCGGCGCGCGCCGTGAGTTGCCGCCAGAGCCCGGTGGGTCGGTAGCTGGCGCCCTTGCGTCCAGCGCGAACTGGGTAGCGCGAGCGCGGCTTCGCACGCGTAGGGGCGCGTCCGCTGATCTCAGCGGACCCCCGCGACGCCATAGGCAGCATGAATCGACAGCGGCCGCGCCGCGGGCTCGAGCACCGCGGTGAACGTTCCAACGCCACCGGATGACGACCGCGCGCTCGCGGCGACGGTCGGGGCGCTACATCGCATCGCCGGTTTCATCACCGGGCAGGGACGTGGGGACGTCATCGAGCTTCGCGATGAAGCCATCCGACTCGCAGGCCAGCATCTCTCAGCCAACCGCCTCGCCGAAGTTGCCGGTGTGCCGTTTGAACTGATCATGACGGTGCTCTGCAGCTAGATGACCGCGTTGGCTATAGGCACCCGTCGACGTCAGCTCAACGAAGACGCCGCGTGGCAATCTTCTCCACGTCGGCGCGGACGGGCGTCGTGTGTCGAGTGGTGGTCCGCCTCGGCGGTAGGAACCACGGACGAGGTGGGAGCGGTCGGCGCGCATTCCGGTCGCGAGCCGGCCGCTCACCGGATGAGGGCCTTCGCCGCGGAGTGTCCCCCCACATCGTTCGCTCGCGCTCGACGTCGCGACCGCCGCCTCGGAGGCCCGTGACAGCAACACTGCCGAGCTGGCCAGCGCGGAACGGGTCCTGACCGCGTCGCTCGAGCACCTCCACCCCGTCCGCACCGACAACTGCCACCACGACGTCACGAGCGACCGGTGGCCCATCGTCTACCGAGGCATCCATTCGCGGAATGGTGTTCGAGATGCGAAGTGGCCAAAAGACAGACCCGTGCTGCTTGTTGATCCGCGGGACGTGCGGTGGGAGGCTCGGCCAATGCGAGGGAGCGAGCGAGCGCTGATCCTTCGGCCCACCACGTCTGACACCTTCCCCGCGGTGCAGGCCCTGTTCCGCGATCCGGCGTTCGAGGGATGGGGTGGTCCTGGGTTCCGGTCCGACTCGCAGCTCCGAGAGAAGTACCTGGGCGCCCGTCTCCCGGACGTCGAGTGCTTCCTGATCGAAGTCGACGACCGAGTGGTCGGCTTCACGCAGTTGTACGCCGATGGGTCGGGCGCCGGTATGGACCTCATCCTGCTCCCGGCGGAGCGCGGTGCGGGTGTCGGTCGACAGGTGGTCGAGGCCGTGCTCGAGCGGGTCCGGGCGAGCGGCAGGACCCACTTGGTGGTCGACCCGTCCCCCGAGGACCGCGATGCGGTGGCGTTCTGGCATGCTGTCGGCTTCCGCGGCCAGGGCGTGCTTGCATACCCCCTGTATGACAGGGGCGAGTCCTCGGCGGTTTGAGCGCAAAGAGGGATGCCGCGAGGAGTGGAGCCTGCACGTCGGACCACATCAGGGCGTGTTGAGCGTGCGCAGCACCAAGGACGAAGACCCGTCTCAATAGCCGATCGGTCAGCGGTCACTTCCGCCGGTTGCGGCGATCTCGGTAGAAGCCGATTGCAACGACGACCGGCAGGATGAGTAAGGCCCACCACCAGCCCCCTGCCCCTGCTGCGAACATGGGCCAAGGCTACGCCGGGCCCCAAGGACTGGAACGGGCCACTATTCGCGGCCGTTCTTCTTGCGCCACCACCCGAGGACTAGTCCGAAGATGAGGATGGCGCCGAGCGCCGGTAGTGTCCACCAGTCTCCGTTTGCACCTGCCGCGAACATGAGCCGAAGCTACGCCGCATCAGCGGAACGAGGCGTCCGATAGCCGGTCCTTCTTCGGCCATGATCGCCCGCACACTCGCCTCTCGGTCGGTCGGACGCCGGGCTGTCTCACATGGATGGTCCGGAGAACGTCTCACTGACCGTCCGTCATGTGGACGTTGTGCGATCTCCGTGCTCACACCCCGTCCCACCACCGCAGCACACGCGTTCCGACGAGCGTGAGCCAACGGGACGGCTCGCCAGCCGGGACGTCCACCTCGAACCACTGCCGACCGGGCGGACGCTCGCCCTGGAGCCAGCGTCCGTCGGCGCCCTGTGCGGCGCGGACCACCTCGATCGCCTCGGCGGCGCGGGGGTCCGGCGCAGCTCCGTCCCGGAGCGCCGCAGCCCGGAGGTGGTCGGTCGCGCGGAGCACGGTGTACTTCCAGCGGAACGGGTACGCGAACTCCGTGGCCCAGGGACCGACGAGCTCGCCGTCGGACTTCCGGTGGAGGAGTCGCCGGTCGAGCAGGTAGTCGGCGCCGCGGTGGCGGGCTTCACGCAGTTCGTCGGCGAGGGGATGCCGACCGTCGGTCAGGACCTCGTGCTGCAGGAGCCCGTCGAGCACGTTGAGGGTGGAGTGGAACGAGGACACGGTCGAGCCCTCGACCCAGTCGCAGTTCCACCCGCCGTCGCGCAGCTGGTGCTCGAGCAGCCACTGCGCGATCCCGTCGACGTCGGCTCCGAGCCATGCACCGTTCGCGAGCGTGAACGCGTTGATGCAGCAGTCGACCTCGCCGCCCCAGTACGGCAGGTCGTCGTACTCCCACCGGCTGTTCGCGTCGAGCCGCGCGGCGGTGTCCCCGAGCACCGCGGCGTCGACGCCCCACTCGCGCAGGGCGTTGAGCGACCAGGTCGTCGCGGTGTACGGCTGACCGGGGCCCTCGGGCTCGGGTTCGGCGGGGAAGTACGCGCCGCCGGCCCACTGTCCGTCCGGGTCCTGGCGGGCGAGGAGTGCTGCGCCGAGGCCCTCGGTCGCGACCCGGGCGCGGGTGGCCTGCCACGTCGAGGCAGGGGCGCCGACGAGGTCGCGCTCCACCTGCCACCGGAGGGCCGGGTCCGAGTCGAGGAGCCAGTCGACCACCGTGTCGTCCATGGCGCGGAGACTACGCCGATCACGGCGCGGAGACTACCCCGATCACGGCGCGGAGACGACCCCGACCACAGTGCGGAGACGGCCCCGACCACGGTTCGGAGACGACCCCGACCACGGCACTCGGACGCCCGCGCACGACCAGCGCACAACCGAAGTCCGTCCGAGCCGCGCGCGCCCGTGGTTCGGGCGCACTTCGGTTGTGCGCCGCCGCGCCGCCGCGCCGAACCGGGGCCGCGGAACCGCAGCGCCGAGCCGAACCGGGCCCGACCACGGCACGCGGGCGTCCGCGCCTCAGCCGACGTACCGGTACGACCCGCCGTCGTCCGTCCGCTCGAGCACACCGAGGTCCACGGCGTCGCGCCGCACGACGGCGACGTCCTCGGCGAACATCGCGATCGCGGCGTTGAGCACCGGCTCGGGGACCGCCCGGCCGGTCCCGAGCCGGTCGAACACGAGCCCGACGATGCGGACGGACAGCGGGTGGCGCTGGTCGTCCGGCGCCGGCATGCGTGCGATCCGGTCGAACTCGAGCAGCGCCGCCGGCGACTGCAACCGCTGCAGGTCCTGCGCCGTCCGCCCGAGCAACGGCGTGTCCGGGCCGTCGTCCCCGACCCAGTCGAAGGCCCGGACGGCGGCGCTCGTCCGCTCGTCGAGGGCTGCGCCGCCGACGATCGCTGCCCGGAGCGACGGGCTCGCCAGCACCGCGACGGCCTGGCGAGCCCGTGCGACCGAGTCGCGCAGGGACATCAGAAGTAGGTGATCCCGTGCGGCGCCCGCGGCGGGGTCAGCATCGCCCGCAGCAGTGCCGGCGCCGCGGGGTCCGTCGCGCGCAGCAGGCCGGCCGCGGCGAGCGTCGTCGGCGAGACCGACCCGATGAGCACCGCGCCGAGGTCCGCGACGTCGAGCTGGATTTCGGAGGCGGCCGCGTCGGCGTCCTCGGCGGTCCGTGTGACGGTGCCGCGCCCGTCGTGGACGTCCAGCCGGTACGTGCCGGCCGCGTGGCCGAGCGCGTCCGTCACGGCGAGCGTCAGCGAACCGTCGACGGCGTACGGCCGCGAGGCGAGGACCTGCTCGACGTCGAGGACGCGGAGCCAGACGTGGTCCTCCTCGTGGTCGATGTCGTACGCGCGGTTGTCGGCGAGCGCCACGACGATCGGGTCGTCGAGCCGCGAGCGGCTGTACGTGACGACGTCGTTCAGGTCGATCGAGAGCAGGAACTCCCAGAGCGACAGGTAGGCCTCGTCGGTCGCGTAGACCAGGTCGACGATCTCGAGCGTCGTGTCGCCGTCGCGGCTCTCCTTGACGCGCCACGTCACGTACCCGTCGACCTCGTCCGAGTCGTCGGGGCGGTGCACGGCGGCCCGGACGTCCTTCGCCTTCTCGCCGTCCCCGGTGCGCAGGCCGAACACGATGGGCCAGGTGCCGGTGTTCCGGACCATGGAGCCCGGCGTCCGTGCGTCGAACCGGTCGAAGACGGCCCGGCCGGGGCCGTCCGCGAGCCACTCGGGCGTGACGACGCTGACGACACCGGTGGTCGGGACGAGGAACGGCAGTGCACGCGCTCGGCGGACCCGGACGGCCCGCTCGCGGATTGCACTGCCGAAGCCGAAGCGGCGGTAGATGGTGCCCTCGGACGCCGTCAGCGAGGCGATCGCGTAGCCCTCGGCGACGCCGCGCTCGAGGGCGTGCGTCATCATCGCGCGGAGGATCCCGCGGCGGCGTTCGGTCGGTCGAACGGTCACGGCGGAGATCGCCTGGGTGTCGATCGACGTGCCGTCGCCCCAGCTCAGCGCCTTGCCGAACCAAGCGAAGGTGCCGGCCGGCCAGGTCTCGTCGACGGAGCCCGGCGCGGGACGGCGCACGTGGGCGCCGAGCCAGGTCTGGTCGTCGACGACGAAGTCCGCGACCATCTGCGCGGCCACCTCGCCCCCGGGGTGGGGCTCGTGGAACCCGAGCCCGACGGCCTGCATCCATGCCTCGGTCTCGGCGTTCGGTGCCCCCTGCTCGTCCGTCCCGGGCGCGAAGGCGCGCAGCTCGTAGCGGTCGTCGAATGCCTCGTTGCTCACGTTCTCGACCCTATCGGGGTCGAGTGACGGAACGACAGGCACGACGGGCGTGCCAGGAGGCGCGGCTCGGCCCCGCCACTCGCCGCACGCGGGTGCGGATCACGCTGGCCCGCGGCGGCTCACCTCCCGGCGCGGCGGGACGCCGATCGGGGCGGGTTCTTCCGGAGGTGCTCGCGGATCCGCCCGAGGACCCGGTCGAGCTCGGCAGCGTCGTCGTCCGTGATCGGTGCGAACAACAGCCCGTGCACGGTGCCGATGTGCCCGGGGAACACCGCGGCGAGGACGTCCCGTCCGGCGTCGGTCAGCGAGACCACGGTGCTGCGCTCGTCGTCGGGCGAGGGGCCGCGCGTGACGAGGCCGCGCTGCTCGAGCAGCTGCGCCTGGTACGTCAGGCCGCTCCGGCTGTAGACGACGCCGTCGGCGAGGTCCGTCATCCGCAGGTGGCCGTCGGGGGAGTCGCCGAGTCGGGCCAGCAGCTGGAACTGCACGTACGACAACCCGCCGGCGTCCTTGAGCTGCTGCTCGACCGAGGGGCGGAGGAGCGCGCTCACCTCGGTGAAGGCGAGGTAGGCGCGCAGCTGTGTCGGGGTGAGGGACGACGGGGTTCCGGACATGCCGCCATCCTACCTGTTGCTTCGAGTTCGAAGCAGTGGTACGGTCACACCAATCGCTTCGAATTCGAAGCACAACGCAGAGGAGTCCATCATGAAGGCAGTGCAGTTCCACGAGGTCGGCGGTCCCGAGGTCCTCACCTACGGCGACGTCGACCAGCCGGTGCCGGCCGCGGGCGAGGTCCTCGTCCGGGTCGCCGCGTCGGCGTACAACGCGGCGGACAACGGCATGCGCGGCGGGTTCCTGCCGATCCCCGTCGTGCTCCCGCACGTCCCCGGGTACGACGTCTCGGGCACGGTCGACGCGCTCGGGGACGGTGTCACGGAGCTCGCGGTCGGCGACGCGGTGATCGGGTTCCTGCCGATGGAGCAGGACGGCGGAGCGGCCGAGTACGTCGTCGCGCCGGCCGACGCCCTCGTCCCCGCGCCGACCAGCATCCCCCTGGCGGACGCCGCGGCCCTGCCGTCGGTGGCGCTCACGGCGTGGCAGGCGCTCTTCGACGAGGGGCGGCTCGAGGCCGGGCAGCGGGTGCTGATCGTCGGTGCCGGCGGCGTGGTCGGGAAGTACGCGATCCAGCTCGCGAAGCGCGCCGGCGTCGAGGTGATCGCCACCGCCAGCCCGCGGAGCATCGACGCCGTCCGTGCCGCCGGTGCCGACCAGGTCGTCGACCACACCACGACCGACGTCCTGCGGGCGGTCGACGGCCAGGTCGACGTCCTGCTCAACCTCGCGCCGATCGAACCCGAGCAGTTCGCCGCGTTCGTGGCCGCGGTCCGCGACGGCGGCGCGGTCGTGAGCACGACGGCGTTCATGGCGACCCCGGGGGACGAATCCCGCGGAGTCCGTGCGGCGACGGTGTTCGTGCTCCGGAACCGCGAGCGGCTGGCCGAGCTCGTGCGGCTCGTCGACGCCGGCGAGCTCACGGTCGAGGTGACGCGGCGCATCCCGCTGACCGAACTGCAGGCACTGCACACCGAGGGTGCGGCCGGACGGATCGCCGGCAAGGTCGTCGTCCTCGTCTGAGTGACCAGCGACCCGGTGGGTGGGTGGTGACCCACCACCGGGCCGGGCCGGTCAGGGGGTGCCGCGTCGAGCCTCCTGGGCGACGACCTCGTCGAGGTCCGACAGCTTCCGCATCTGCTGCAGCGGCCGGGCCATCCGGTTGTTGTGCCGCAGCGCCGGCTCCGTCCGTGCGAGGAACGCCCAGTACCCCGCCGTGAACGGGCAGGCGTCCTCGCCGGTGCGCTTCGTCGGGTCGAACCGGCAGCCACCGCAGTGGTCGGACATCCGGTCGATGTACCGACCGCCAGAGGCGTAGGGCTTCGTCGCGACCATCCCGCCGTCCGCGTGCTGCGACATCCCGATGATGTTCGCCGGCATCACCCAGTCCGTGCCGTCGACGAACACGTCGGTGAACCACTCGGTCAGCTGGACGGGCTCGTAGCCGCGCTGCAACGCCCAGTTGCCGAGCACCATCAGCCGCTGGATGTGGTGCAGCCACCCGTGCTCGTGCAGACCGTCGACGGCGGTGCGGAGGCACACGGCGTCGATGTCGGACGCGTCCAGCTCCCGCCACCAGCGGGGGAGCCGCTCGTGGGCGTCGAGCGCGTTCTCGGTCGCACCGTAGTCGTCGCCGAACCACCAGTACAGGTGCCAGACGTAGTCCCGCCACCCGGCGATCTGCCGGACGAAGCCCTCGACGCTCGCGAGCGGCGCGTCGTCGTCCCGGTGCGCCACGAGCGCCGCCTCGATCGCGTCGCGCGGGTCGAGGACGCCGAGGTTCATCGGGACGCTGAGCAGCGAGTGCGCCATCGTCCAGTCGTTCGTCAGCGTGGCGTCCTCGAACGGGCCGAAGTCGTTCAGCCGACTCGACACGAAGTCCGCCAGTGCCTGCTGCGCCTCGTCGTGGGTCACGGCGAAGCGTCGACGGTCGTCCGCCCCGACGAACCGGGCGACACCGTCCCGCTCCCACCGGTCGAGGTCGCGGCGGACCTCGTCGTCGATCGCGTCCTCCTCCGGCCACCACGGCTCCGGCAGGCCGAGCGTCGTCGCGCCCTTGGGCGGCGGTTCGCGGTTCTGGTCGTCGAGGCTGAACTTCCCGCCGACCGGCTTCTCCGAGCGCATCAGCCACCCCTCGCGCTTGCGGACGCGCTCGTAGAACGTCTCCATCCGGAACCGGCCGGTGCCCTGCGCGGCCCACTCGGCGAACTCGTCCTCGTCGGTGACGAAGCCACGGCTCGGCAGCACCTCGGTACCCCGACCCCAGTGCCGGACCTGCGCGCGGAGGGAGCGGGACGGCGGGTCCACCACCTCGAGGTCGTCGCGCCCGACCAGTGCCTCCTTGAGCGTCTCGACCCGGACGTGCTCGACGCGGTCGCCCTCGCCGGCGTCCCGGAGCTCCTGGACGCGGTGCCGGAGCGCGCTCAGCCACAGGTGGGCCTTGGCGCGGTGCATCGGCCTGGCGGTGAAGAACTCGCGGGCCTCGACCACCAGCAGCGGGCCGCCGTCGTCGAAGTCCGGCCCGTACTGCCCCGGCAGGATCAGGCGGCGTCGCGGACCCGCGCCGCCGGAGTGCTCGTCCGTCATGCGCCGGACGCTACGCGAGCGCCGACGACTGGGCGCGGGACGTCCCCCGACTGCTCGGCGGGTTCCGGGCTGGGGGCACGCACACCGCGCCCGAGGTGTCCTGCCCCGACGCGCGGCCGCTGTGTAGGGTGACTCGCATGCAGTGCATCTGAGCCGCTTCCGACACCCACCAGTGCGCCACGTCGGCGCCGTCGAAAGGTTCACCATGTCCGCATTCCTGCCCCTGCACGGCAAGACCGCCCTCGTCACCGGCGTGTCCCGACGCCGCGGCATCGGGTTCGCCGTCGCCTCGAAGCTCGCGTCCCTCGGCGCCAGCGTCGTCATCCACCACCACCGTCCGCACGACCTCGACCTGCCGTGGGGCGGCGACGACCTCGACGCGGTCCGCGACGGCGTCCGCGCGCACCTGACCGAGGGAGCGCGGTTCGCCGACCTCCCCGCCGACCTGTCCGACTCGTCCACGATCCCCGGGCTGATCGCGACCGCCGCCGCGCTCACCGGGACGCTCGACGTCCTCGTGTGCAACCACGCGAAGAGCGGCGACGACGGCAGCATCCTCGACATGACCCCCGAGCGGCTCAGCGCCTTCTGGGAGGTCAACACCCGCGCGACCGTGCTCCTCACCGCCGAGTTCGCGCGGTTGCGGGCGCCGCGGCCCGACGAGCCGCGGCGACCCGGCGACCGGATCCAGGGAAACGGTCCGTACCCGGGGCCGCAGGGCCACGTGTTCTGGATGACCTCGGGGCAGATCCACGGCGCCATGCGCGGCGAGGTGGCCTACGCCGCGAGCAAGGCGGCACTCGCGGGGGTCACGGCGACGGTGGCGCAGGAGCTCCTCGAGCTCGGCATCGTCCTGAACACGATCAACCCCGGGCCGGTGAACACCGGGTACCTGGACCCCGAGACCACCGACCGGTCGCTGGACGACCTCGACGATTGGATCGCGACCACGCCGTTCGGTCGCGTCGGCAGGCCGGAGGACCCCGCCGAGCTCATCGCGTGGCTGGCGACGTCGGCGGGGAGCTGGGTCGTCGGCCAGGTGCTCACCTCGGACGGCGGCTTCAGCCTCTGACGCGGCCACGGCCACGGTCGTCGGCCAGACCACGGTCGGACGGGAGGCGCGGTGCGGGCCCGCACCGCGCCTCGTGTCCGCCGTCCGGTCGCGGTCAGTCGGTGGCGCCCGGCGGCGGGTCGAGCAGCAGGCCGACGCGGTCGGCCAGGTAGGCCTCGAGGGGGACGGTGGTGCCCGCGGTGGGGGACCAGCGGACGGCGGGGACCCCGTCCGCTATGACGAGCACCCCGTCCGAGCCGACGAGCGAGCCGTCGAGGGGGATCGGTGTCGCCCCGTGGTTCACGGTGTCGCCCGGCTCGAAGTGCCCCTTCTGCGCCGCCGCCCGGTACGCGCGACGGACCTCGGCGGAGACCGACACGAACTGCGAGCGACCGGGCTCGGTCACGCGCGTGATCCGACCGGTCGCCCAGACCCGGCCGTCGGTCTCGGGCGAGGACCCGAGCAGCAGGGCACCGACGCGCCAGACCCGGCCGAGGGAGCGGATGGTGGGGTCACGCCGGATGCCGAGCAACGCCCTCGGTTCGACGTACTCGCCGAGGGCCTCGTCGGGGACGTCGGCGTCGCGGAGTCGTCGGGCGGCGTCGTCGAGCAGCGCCCTCGCCCGTTCCACGCCGTCCGTCACGGCACCCGAGCGTAGTCGGGTGGTCGCCCCCGCCACACCCCGTCGACCGGCCGCCCGGAATGCCGGGTGCCGTGCGGCCGTTGCACCGTCCGGAAACGAGGAGGGCCCCATGGGCATCGTGCGGTGGCTGTTCGACGCGCAGCTCGTCATCGGCGACCAGACCGTGCTCTGGCGCGAGGTGATCGGCAACGTGTTCGGCTTGCTCAGCGCCCTCGGTGGGATGCGCCGCAGGGTCTGGGCCTGGCCGGTCGGCATCGTCGGCAACGCCCTGCTCTTCACCGTCTTCATGGGGGCGCTCTTCGACACCCCCAACCCGGTGAACCTGCTCGGTCAGGCCGGTCGCCAGGTGATGTTCATCATCGTCAGCGTCTACGGCTGGTACCGCTGGACGCACCGCCCCGAGGACGTGACGACCGTGATCGAGCCGCGCTGGGCCTCCTGGCGCGCCCGCGCAATGCTCGTCCTCGCGCTGGTGGGCGGCACCGCCGTGCTGACCCCGGTGTTCCGAGCCCTCGGCTCGTACGAGCCGGTGTGGAGCGACGCCTGGATCTTCGTCGGCTCGCTGCTCGCGACCTACGGCATGGCGAAGGGCTGGGTGGAGTTCTGGCTCATCTGGGTCGCGGTCGACCTGGTCGGCGTGCCGCTGCTCTTCTCGGCCGGGTACTACGCCTCCGGGCTCATGTACGTGTTCTACGGGGTCTTCACGCTGGCCGGGTTCTTCGTCTGGATGCGACAGCGGACGCGGCCCCCGGCGGCGGCCGTCACGGTCGGCTGACCTCGGGTCCGGCCGAGTCCGGCCGTGTCCGGCCGTGTCCGGCCGCGTCCGGCCGTGTCCGGATTGCGCGACGCCCCCCGCACGGGTTGCAGACACCTGTTCGGGATTCCGCTGGGATGGCTGAATGACAGAACTTCACGTGGCGGCTCTCGAGGACGAACAGTCGCTCGCCGAGCGGATCGTCCGTGGCGCCATCCGCGCCTACCGGCTCCACCCGTTCGACCAGGTCGACGCCGCGGTCGTCGCCGAGACCGCCCGGCTCCCGCTCGACGCCGTCGAGCGCGTGTTCCCGACCTGGGACGCCCTGCTCCTCGTGACGTACGACCGCTGGGTCCAGCTCCGCGGCACCCGACGCAGCTGCGCGCCCCGGTGCACCATCGAGTACGTCCGCATGACCCTGGCCGAGGACGTCGCGGATCCGGGGCTCGTCCGCGTCCTCGCAGGTGTCGTCAACATCGCCGGGGCCGAGACGGGCTTCGCCGAACTCTTCCGCAAGCGCTACGACGACTACGTCGCCCAGCTCGCGGCCGGACTCCAGCGCGACTTCGACGCCGACGTCGAGCAGTCGGCGATCCCGGCGGACCAGGCGGCCACCCAGCTCGTGGCGCTCTACCAGGGGCTGCAGATCCAGATGCTCGTCCGCCCGTACATCGACGTCCTCGTCGAGTACGACCGAGCGGTCCGGACGCTGCGCCGCGGATGGCAGGAGCGTGAGGTCCCCGCGTGGGACCTCGAGGACTCGCAGGCGACGGTCGTACCCATGCGGCCGGCCGTGACCGTGCTCTCGTCGTCGGCCCGAGTCGCCCAGACGTCGGCCTGAGCCGTCCCGTCGTCGGCCTGAGCCGTCCCGTCGTCCGCCTGAGCGGCTCCGGTGGCCTCCCGCCGCCGGTGCTCAGCGTGCCGGTCGGCCCCGTCGCCGCCACGATGCGATCTGCCGGAGCGTCACCTTCGACCCGTACTGGGCGACCGAGTGCCGGAACAGGTACTCGGCGAACCACAGCAGCACCGCCGCGACCACGAACACCTCGACGATGCAGACCACCGACTCGGCGACGGTGAGCGAGCCGACCGCGTTCCGGACCATCGCGGTGATCGGCGTGAACGTCGGGAAGTACGTGAAGAACGACGCGACCGGCGACGTCGGCGTCGTCATCACGAAGAACGCCGCGTAGAGCGGGATGATCAGCGAGAAGATCGCCACCGACTGCAGCGCCGAGGCGTCCTTGATCGACGGCACCGCAGCGCCGACGACGACGAAGAGGGCCGAGGCGAGCAGGACCCCGCCGACCAGGAGCAGCGCACCGACCACCATCCGCCAGGGGTCGATCGCCAGTCCGCCGAGCCGTGACGCCACGAGGGGGAGCGCGACGAGCAGCCCGATCAACCCCGGGACCACGAAGACCCCCACCTGGACGAACCCGACGAGCAGCATCGCGATGACCTTGCCGCGGATGAGGTCCCCGGCGGTCACGGTGGTCAGGATCATCTCGGAGATGCGGTTCTCCTTCTCCTCGACCACCACCGTCACCATGCGGGTCGCGAGCAGGATGACGAGTCCGAAGAACGCCGCGACGTAGAGGAACGGCGGCACGATCGACAACCACCCGGGGGCGACCGCACCGTCGGCGTAGGTCGTCAGATCGGTGGCCGGTGGGTTGCGCAGGAGCTCGACGGACTCCGGGTCGTCGACGGCCTGGGCGACGCTCTGCTCGAGCACCCGCTCGGCCAGCGACGAGTACCCGCCGTTGCCGAAGAGCCCGCGGTCGGCGCCCTCCACACGGATCGGCGAGGTCGACGGGGATGCCGGGAAGGTGATGAACGCGTCGAGGGAGCCCGCGCGCACCGCGGCCCGGTCAGCAGCGGGGTCGGTCGAGGGCGATCCGCCCCACCGCGCCGCCACACGTTCGGACACCAGCCCCGACTCGTCGACGTACCGGAACGGCGTCTTCGTGGCGGACGAACTCGACACGACCGAGTCGGTGCCGGCGCTCTGCCCGACCCCGACGAGCAGGGAGACGACGACGATGACGACCGGCAGCGCGAGCGTGCCGATCCAGAATGCGGGCTTCTTCACCGCACGGACGAACTCGAACCGGATCACGGTCCCCAGGCGGCTCACGCGGCCGCTCCGGCCCGCGCGGCCTCGGCAGCGGCGTCGGAGCCCGCGTCGTGGCCGTACACCTGGACGAAGATCTCGTCGAGCGGGATGCGGCGCATCTCGAACCCGGTGACGTGCACGCCGGCCGAGACGAGCGACGCGAGCACGTCCGAGCCGTCCGCCGCCGCAGCGGGGGTCGGCACGAGGTAGGCGATGTGCCCCTCGTGCCGGGCGAGCCGGTAGAGCGGCGACGGCGGGACGGGGCCGTCGAGTCCCACCCGGGCGACCGCGCCGCCGAAGGCGTCCTGCACGTCCGGGATGGTGCCGTAGGCCGCCGCGGTGCCGTCCTTCAGGAGGAGGATGCGATCGCAGAGCCGTTCGACCTCGTCCATGTGGTGGGTCACGAGGACGACCGTCGCGCCGTCGGCCTTCCGCTCGTCGACGAGGTCGAGGAGCAGCCGGCGGTTCACCGGGTCGAGGCCCTTGGTCGGCTCGTCGAGGATGAGCAGCCGCGGCCGGTCCATGATCGTGATGCCGAGCTGCACCTTCTGCTGCTGCCCGCCGGAGAGCTTGTCCACGCGGAGCTTCGCGCGGTCGGCCAGCCCGACGCGGGCGAGGTAGTCCATGCTCCACGCGGTCGCCTCCGGGCCGCGCAGGCCGCGGAGCCGCCCGAAGTACGTCATCACGTCGATGACGGACTCCTTGCGGTAGAGCCCGCGTTCCTCGGGCAGGTAGCCGATGCCGCCGGTCGCGGGCCGGTAGGGCTCGCCGTCGATCGTCAGCGTGCCGGCGGTCGGCGTGGTGATGCCGAGCAGGGCACGGATGGTGGTCGTCTTGCCGGAGCCGTTGCTGCCGAGCAGGCCGAAGGTCTCACCGGGGGCGATGTCGAACGACAGGCCGTCGACCACGTTCCGGTCCCCGAACCGCATCACGAAGTCCCGCACGCTGATGGTCGCCCCGCTCATGCGGCGACCCTACCGGTCGTTCCTTCCCAGAACAGTCGCGATGGGATGCGGAAACGGGCGTACCTGGTCGAACAAGACGACCAGGTACGCCCGATTCCGCCAGGTACGCCTGAGACCGCCCGGCGGGCTGCCGGACGACGAACGCTGTCGCGACCGGCCGACGGACTGGAGGCGCGGTGCCTGACCGCACCGCGCCTCCCGTCCGTCACCTGGTTCCGTCAGGAACGCAACCAGGCCGTCCCCACACCCGACAGTGCGCCGTCTGCCACCGGCGCGGAGGCGAGCAGCAGCTCGCCGGCAGGGAGGTCGTAGGGCTCGTCGCCGAACACCGTCACGCTCGTCCACCCGTTCGGGCGACGGAACGCGAGGACGTCGTCGCGGCCGGTCTCGAGCCACTCGAGGTGCTCCTCGGACTGCAGCTGCCCACGCAGGCCGAGCGCCTTCCGGTAGAGGTGCAGCGTCGAGTCCGGGTCGGCGTCCTCCGCCTCGACCGACACCTCGCCGAACCAGGCCGGCTGCGGCAGGTGCGACCCACCGGCACCGAAGCCGAAGCTCTCACCCGAGCGGGTCCACGGGAGCGGCACGCGGCAGCCGTCGCGGCCCACGTCGACGCCCGGGTTCCGGAAGAACGCGGGGTCCTGGCGGTCGGCGTCGGGGATGTCGCCGACCTCCTGCAGCCCGAGCTCCTCGCCCTGGTACAGGTACGCCGAACCGGGCAGCGCGAGCTCGAGGAGCGTCGCCGCGGTGGCACGGCGCAGGCCGAGCGCGCGGTCGAGCGCGTCCTGCGAACCGCCGGCGAGCAGCCACGCCGAGCCCTGCTTCTCCTCCGCACCGTTGCGGGCGGGGAGCGCGTAGCGGGTGGCGTGCCGGACGACGTCGTGGTTCGAGAAGACCCACGTGGTCGACGAGCCGGACTGCTCGGCGAGACCGAGGTTGAACTCGATGATGCTGCGGAACTGGCCGGCGTCGAAGTCGGCCTCGAGCAGGTCGAAGTTGAACGCCTGCCCGAGCCCCTCGGCGCTGGCGTACCGGGCGCGGCGGTCGGCGGCGACCCACGCCTCGGCGACCGCGGTCCGTGCGGGCGTGTACTCGTCGAAGACCTTCCGCCACTCGGCGTAGATCTCGTGCACGTCGTCGCGGTCCCACAGGATGTGCGAGCCGTCCTTCGGGGACGCGAGGACCTCGGCCCAGCTGGGGAGTTCCCCGTCCGGCAGGTCCTTCGCGAGCCCGTGCGCCACGTCGATGCGGAACCCGTCCACGCCGCGGTCGGACCAGAAGCGCAGGGTGTGCAGGAAGTCCTCGCGGACCTCGCGGTTCGCCCAGTTCAGGTCGGGCTGCTCCTTCGCGAAGTTGTGCAGGTACCACTGGCCGTCGCCGACCGCGGTCCACGCCGGGCCGCCGAAGATCGACACCCAGTCCGCGGGGGCCTGTTCTCCGGACGGTCCGGTGCCGTCGCGGAACACGTAGCGGTCGCGTGCCGGGCTGCCCTTCGGGGACGCCAGCGCCTCACGGAACCACGCGTGCCGGTCGCTCGTGTGGTTCGGCACCACGTCGACGATGACCCGGATGCCGGCGCCGTGCAGCGCCGCGACCATCGCGTCGAAGTCGTCGAGCGTGCCGAGCCGCGGGTCGACGTCGCGGTAGTCGTCGACGTCGTAGCCGCCGTCGGCGAGGGCGGACGGGTAGAACGGGCTGAGCCAGACGGCCTCGATGCCGAGCGACGCCAGGTACGGCACCTTCGCGGTGATGCCGGGGAGGTCGCCGATGCCGTCGCCGTTCGCGTCGGCGAACGACCGCGGGTAGATCTGGTAGACGCTCGCCTGGCGCCACCAGGTCTCGTCGGTGGCGGTCGGTGCGGGCCGGACTCCTGGTTCGAGCACGTCGGTCATGGGGTGGGGGTCCTCTCGGGTCGGTGTGGGCGCGGCTGCGGGCGCGTGCGTGGCGGGGCTCGTCACTTGATGGCTCCCTGCGTGACCCCGGCCATCACCCAGCGCTGCGTGAACAGGTAGACGATGATCGCCGGTGCCATCGCCATGAGGTACGAGGCGAACGACACGTTGTAGTTGTTGCTGAACTGCGTCTGGAACATCTGCTGGAGCACCGGCAGGGTCTGCAGCGCCGGGTTCGAGGTGATCAGCGACGGCATCACGAAGTCGTTCCACGAGGCGAGGAACGCGAAGATGCCGACCGTGGCGCTCATCGGTGCCAGCAGCGGGAACACGAGCCGCCAGAACACCTGGCCGGTGCTCGCGCCGTCGATCCTGGCGCTCTCCTCGAGCTCCGCGGGGATCGAGCGGAGGAACGCGGTGAACAGCAGCACGCTGAACGACAGCTGGAACATGACGTGCAGGATCGCGACGCCGATCGGGTTGTCCAGGTGGGCCAAGCCGGTGAGCTTCACCTGCGAGAGCGCGAGCACCGGGAACGGCAGGAACATCGCGGCGAGCAGGTAGAAGAACGACCAGCGGAACAGCCGGCGCTCCCAGTTCCGTGCGATCGCGTACGCCGTGAACGACGCCAGCAGGATCGTGCCGACGACCGTGATCGCGGCGATGAGGACGGAGACGCCGAACGCCCGCGGGAAGTCCGTGAGCTCCCAGGCCTGCACGAAGCCGTCGACGCTGAACGGCGCCGGCAGCGAGAACGCGTTGCCGTCGACCGCCTGGCTCGTCGTCTTGAAGGCCATCGTGATCGTCACGTAGAGCGGCACGAGCACGGACAGGGCGCAGAGGACGAGGACGACCGTGACCGGCCAGTTGAAGCGCTCGCCGCGGCGGCCGGCGTTCCGGTCGGCGTCGACGGAGCGGATCGTGCCGGTGGCGGTGGTCCCCGGCTGGAGGGGTGCCTGGATGGTCATCAGAGCGCTGCCTTCCCGCGGGTCGCCCGCAGCTGGATCACGGCGATGACCACCGCGATGACGAAGAAGATCGTCGCGTTCGCCATCTGGTAGGCGTAGTCGCCGCCGTTGAAGCCCTTGAAGATCGACATCGCGACGCTGGTGGTCGAGGTGCCGGGGCCGCCGTCGGTGAGGCCGACGATGATGTCGTACGAGTTCAGGAAGTTCTTGAACCCGATGACGAGGTTGATGAGGATGTAGCCCGCGGTGAGCGGCGCCGTGATCGACACGAGCTGCCGCCAGGCGCTCGCGCCGTCGAGGGCCGACGCCTCGTACACCTCGGCCGGGATCGAGAGCACGCCGGCGATGTAGATGAGCAGCGTCGACGGGATCGCCTGCCAGGCGGTCACGACGACGACCGCGACCCAGGCCAGGTCCGGGTTCGCGAGGATGCTCTGTTCGAGCGGGGCGAAGCCGAGCGTGGTCGCGAGCGCCGGCAGGCTGTTCGCGAACAGGAACGAGAACACGTAGGCGATGACGATGCCCGAGATCACCATGGGCAGGACGAACACGGCGCGGAGCGCGATCTTGCCGCGGATCTTCGAGGTCAGGGCGATCGCGAGCAGGAACGCGACCGCGTTCACGACGAGGACCGTGACGAGCGAGAACCCGATCGTGAACAGGTACGCCTGCAGGATCGCCGGGTCGCTGAACACGGCGACGTAGTTCGTCAGGCCGATGAACCGGAAGTCACCGAACCCGACGGAGTCGGTGAAGCTCAGCACGATGCCCATCACGGCGGGGAGCGTGATCGCCAGCGTGAAGAGCAGGAGGGTGGGGATCAGGAAGACGAGGAAGAGCGGGTCGGTCCGGCTGCGCTTCGTGCGCCCGGCGCCTCGTCCGGCCTGGAGGCGCGGTGCGGCTCCGCCCCGTCGGCGGCTGCCCGCCGTCGTGACGGATTCTGTGGTCGTGGTGGCCAAGGTCGTCTCCTTACGCGGCCGTGCGGAGCGCGAGACGCGCCCAGTCGCCGTCGAGGGTGCGGAGTTGGGGAGCGGGGGCACCGCCGAAGGCGATGGACTGCAGGTAGTTCGCCACCGGGATCTCGGCGGGGATCAGCTGCGAGGCACCCAGGTAGAAGTTCGCCTGGTCGTACGAGTCCTGCATGCCGCGGAGCGCCGGGTTCGACGCCGGCGGCGAGTCCTTCCGGACGCCGAAACCGTTGTTGTCGGCGTTGTACTCGTCGCTCACGGCGGGGCTCATCAGGAACGACAGGAACTCGCGCGCCGCCTCCTTCTTGCGGGACGCCTCCGGGATCCAGAGGCCCAGGTCGACGTTCACGCGCACCTTGTTGTCGGCGGCGTCGTCGGTCGCCGGGAACGGGAACGTGCCGAGCTCGATGTCCTTGTTCGACTTCGCGATCTCGCCGAGCGCCCACGGCCCCTGCAGGTACATCGCGGCCTTCCCCTGCGCGAACGCGAGGTTGCCGTCGCCGTACCCGCGGCTCGCCGCGCCCTTCTGGTGCCACCGCAGGAGGTCCACCATGCGGTCGACCGGTGCGGCGAAGTCCTTCTCGAACGAGACGCTCGAACCCGAGCCGACCTTCGTGCCCTCGCGGTCGAGTGCCGCGAAGGTCTGCTGCAGGTCGAGCATCCCGCCCACCGAGTAGTCGAACATGCCCTGGGCGATCGTCCAGTTGTCCTTGTACGTGCCGTACATCGGCGTGATGCCGGCCTTGGTGAGCCGTTCGCAGACGTCGCGGAACTCGCTCCACGTGGTCGGCACGTCGATGCCCTGGTCGGCGAAGATCTGCTTGTTGTAGATCACCGACGCCGCGGTCACCGAGTACGGCAGCACGCTCGTCCGACCCGGGTAGTCCGCGGTCTGCTTCATGAGCGGCCACAGGTCGGGGTTGATCGTGTCCTTCTCCGGCAGGTCCGACAGGTCCGAGAGGGCGCCGTGCTCGACGAACGAGACCATCGCGTAGTTGTAGTTCAGGCAGCCGAGGTCCGGCGGTCGGTTCCGGACGAAGTTGGCGGACATGTTCGACGTCGAGTCGCGGATGACGCGGATCTTCGACTGGCTGTCGTGGAACTTGGCGATGACCTCGTCGAAGTAGCCGATGACCTCGGGCTTCGACACGTAGAAGGTGATCGTCTCGGGGCGGCTGCTCGAGGAACCGAGCGGGGCACAGCCGGCGAGCGCCAGGCCCGCACCGATGCCGCCCGCCCCGAGCAGGAACCCGCGGCGGCTGAGCGCGGCGGCGTTCCTGGTGGTGGCGTGTGTCTGCACGTCGTCTCCGTCCGTCCGGACCCGGCGTCCCTGCCGTTCCGGTTCGCGGTCCGGCTCCGGTGCCGCCCGCACGACTTAATCTAGCGAGAAAATCTAATTCCGCAAGGAACTGGTTCCGCGGTAGTGTGCGGACATGCCGCCACCCCGTGGAACGAGCGCAGAGACGCTGCTCGCGTACGCCTTCTCGGTGCGGGCGTTCACCGCGACCGAGGCGATCGACGCCACAGGGCTGACCCGCTCCACCGTCCTGGCCGCGTGCGAGGAACTCGTCCGCCTCGGCTGGGTCCGCGAGCTCGACGACGCCCGCGCCGCGGGGGAGTACCGCATCGGCCGGCCGGCCCGTCGGTACGAGCTCGACACCACCGCCGGCGTCGTGCTCGGGATCGACGCCGGGCAGCACCGCGTCACCGTGCTCGTGGCCGACGTGCGCGGCACGGTGCTCGGTCGCGCCGAAGGGACCCTCGGTGACTCCGGTCTCGACGTGCCGGTCCGGCTCGGGGTCGTGGGTGAGACCGTCGCGGCCGCACTCCTCGACGCCCGGGTCGACCACGACCGGGTCCTCGTCTCGGTCGTCGGCATCCCCGCGCCCGTGGACGCCGGCGGTGCGTCCCCCGGCGACGGCGGGTTCTGGGACCGGATGAACCCGGGCTTCGCCGATGCCGTCCCGGGGCACCTGGTCGTGGTCGAGAACGACGCGAACCTCGCCGCGCTCGCCGAAC
Source organism: Curtobacterium sp. LFS084 (assembly GCF_047977705.1). Lineage (NCBI taxonomy): Bacteria > Bacillati > Actinomycetota > Actinomycetes > Micrococcales > Microbacteriaceae > Curtobacterium > Curtobacterium sp. LFS084. The sequence goes on along the minus strand of NZ_JBFPFM010000007.1, from coordinate 15,200 downwards.
GGCCGTCCTCGGGCGACGCCTCGTTCGCGGCGCTGCTCTCCGGCGAGCGGTTCGGCAGCGGGCTCGTCGTCGACGGCGTCCTGCTCCGCGGTGCCCACGGCGGCGCGGGGGAGATGCGCGTGCTCGACCTCGTCGATGGCGTCGGCTCGTCCGACGGCATCGGCGCCACCGCACGTCGACTCGTCGCCGAGGCGCTCGCCGCGGATGCGGTCCCGGCGGACAGCCCCCTCACGGCGGACGCCGATCCCGCTGTCCTCTTCCGCGCGGCACGGGCCGGCGACCCCGTCGCCCTCGACATCGTCGACCGCCTGGGGGACCGGCTGGCGCGGGTCTGCGTCCTGCTCGTGAGCCTGCTCGACATCGACCGCGTCGTCGTGGCCGGCGCCATCGCCGAACCCGCCGCCGCCGTCATCGAGCGGGCACGCGTCTGGCTCGACGGCGCGGGGTTCGACCCCGTCCCCGAGATCGTCGCGTCGACGCTCGGCGCCGACGTCGTGGTGATCGGCGCCGTGGCGCACGCGGTCGACGCGGTCCGGGCGGCGCCGCTGTCGTTCGCGCTCACGACACGCCCGGCGGCCGCCGTGCTGTGACGATCGGACCGGTCCGGACACTGCTGGGGTGAAGGGGGTGGTCATGGACCGATCACGAGAACCGGACGCCGCACTGGTCCGGGCAGCGGGGAACGGCGACCGGGCAGCGGGCGTCGCGCTCTTCGACCGCTACGTGGCGACGGTGACCCGGTACGCCTGGGCGCTCGTCCCGTCGCGCCAGGACGTCGAGGAGGTCGTCCAGGACACGTTCGTGACGCTCTGGCGACGGGCGGGCACCGTCGAGCTCCCCGACGAGTCGATCCTGCCGTGGCTGCTCGTGGTGAGCCGGAACCACGCGGCGAACCTCCGCCGCAGTCACCGCAGGCACCAGGGCGACGACCTGCCGGACGACCTGCCGGCTCCGGTGGAGGACGACGACGCCCGTGACCGGCTGCGCTGGGTCAGGGCGGAGATCGACGCACTGTCGCCGATCGACCGACAGGTGTGCGAGCTGTGCCTCATCGACGGTCGTTCGTACGCCGAAGCCGCGATCGCGCTCGGGCTGAGCGTCGGAGCGGTCCGACAGCGGGTCGCGCGATCGCGGGCCCGGATCAGGAAGGCGGTGACGCACGATGAGCTCTGAACCCCCGGTCGGAGACGACCTGCAACAGATGATCGTCGGGATGCGCGAGCGTTTCGTCGCCCACCTCGACGCCGAACCCCGTCGTGCCTCCGTCCGCAAGCGTGTCGGGATCGCCGTCGCCGTCCTGGCGCTGCTCGGTGTCGGCACCGCCAGTGGAGCGGTCGCGCTCGGGATGATCCCGAGTCCGATCCCCGCGCCGCCGGCTCCGAGCGCCTCGGGTCCGGCAGCCGTGCCGCCGCCGGCCCGGACCGCGTCGTCGGCTCCCATCCGGCCGACCACGGAGCCCTCCGCACCGGCGTCCGCGGGCGGTGCGGCATCGATCCCGGGCTCGTGCGCGGCGGCGGTCCCGGCGGGTGACGCCGCGCGGTTGTTCGGGTCGCTCCGGGCCGAGCAGATCCGCCCCGTCGCGCCGGGCGAGACCGCTCCGCCCTACTGGGTCGACCCCGAGGAACCGTTCGTCGCCGACGCCGCCCTCGTCTGCCGGTGGTCCGCGACCGGCAGCACGGAGGAGGTCGACAACCTCTTCCTCGCGATGGGTTCGACCTCCGGGGCGACCCTCGACGAACGGCTCGGTGCGGACGAACGGGCGGGTTGGACGTGCACCGACCGGCTCGGTGGGCGGGCCTGTCAGCACAGCGAGTCGTCGGACCACTACGGCGACCGGTTGGAGACCACCCACACGTTCTTCGTCCGGGGGGACACGTGGATCTCGGTGACGCAGACCAACACGCCGACGGACGGGCTGCTCGACGTGCTGGTCCGCCAGACGTGGCGGTGAGACGGAGACGGCCGGGCGGTGCTGACAGCGTCGAGGACCGCCGGCATCCGCTCGGGCGCCGGCCGGTCAGCCGGCGTCGTCCGCGCTGATCGTCACCGGCAGGCTCGCGCCGGACCCCTCGCCGTCGTGGCTGCTCACGTCGAGGACGGCGTCACCGACCGGCAGGTCGTCGGGCAGGTCGAAGCGCCCGGCGACCGTGAACTGCTCGCCCGTCGGGGTCGGACGTCCGAGCAGCACCGGGTCGCCGGTCGACGCGGGCGTGATGGTCACCGTGACGTCGTCGGACGCGCGGAACGTGCCACCGGTGTCCTCGCAGTCGCGGTAGAGCCAGTCGACGTGCAGGTCGACCGTGCCGCCGGGGCGCAGGTCCGAGTCGCCGAGGTCGATCGAGGTCCCGGCGCAGGATGCGGCGGCCCCGTCCTGCGCGCCGCATCCCGAGAGCACCCCGCCGGCCAGCAGCACCACGACCATCCCCGTCACCGCACGACCCCACCGCATGTGGTCATCCGACCACGGCTGACCGGCCGACGAGGTCACGATCTCGTTGCGTCCGGGCACCCGCTCCGACCCTCGCTGACCCCGCTGGCACGACACCTGCGCCGAACCACGAATCCGACGTCGAACCAGCGGTAGCGCCCGGTTCGACGTCGGATTCGTGGTTCGACATCCACAACGGCCACGTCGGACGGACCGCCGGCCTGACCGCCGCGCCGGTCAGGCCCGCGGGACCGGGATCAACCGCTGCAACTGCGTCACGTGGCCCGGTTCGAGTTCGTCGAGCGACGCCACCCCGAGCAGCCGCATCGTGCGCTCGATCTGCTCGGACAGGATCTGGATCATCCGGTCGACCCCGGCCTCGCCGCCGGCCATCAGGCCGTACAGGTACGCCCGCCCGACCATCGTGAACCGCGCCCCGAGGGCCACGGCGGCGACGATGTCCGCGCCGGACATGATGCCCGTGTCGAGGTGCACCTCGGTGTCCATGCCGACTTCCTTGACCACGGAGGGGAGCAGGTGGAACGGGACGGGCGCGCGGTCGAGCTGCCGGCCGCCGTGGTTGGACAGCGTGATCCCGTCGACGCCCATCGACGCCAGGCGCTTCGCGTCCGCCAGGGACTGCACGCCCTTGACGACGACCTTGCCCTTCCACTGCGACCGGATCCACTCCAGGTCCTCGTACGTGACGGTCGGGTCGAACATGTGGTCGAGCAGCTCCCCGACGGTGCCCGACCAGCGGTCCAGGGACGCGAACGCGAGCGGCTCCGTGGTCAGGAAGTCGAACCACCACCACGGCCGGGGGATCGCGTTCAGCACGGTGCGGGCGCTCAGCTGCGGCGGGATGGAGAACCCGTTGCGCTTGTCCCGCAGGCGGGCCCCGGCGACCGGGACGTCGACCGTGACGAGCAGCGTGTCGAACCCGGCCTTCTCGGCGCGGGAGACCAGCGCCATGGACTTCTCGCGGTCCTTCCACATGTAGAGCTGGAACCAGTTCCGCCCGTGCGGGTTCGCGTCGCGGACGTCCTCGATCGCGGTGGTGCCCATCGTCGAGAGCGAGAACGGGATGCCCGCGCGTCCCGCGGCCCGGGCCCCGGCGCGCTCGCCCTCGGTTTGCATCATCCGAGTGAAGCCGGTCGGGGCGATGCCGAACGGGTACGCGGTGGGCGCGCCGAGCACGTCCCGCGTCGTGGAGACCCGTGACACGTCGCGCAGGATCGCCGGGGTGAACTCGATGTCCTCGAACGCCTGGCGGGCGCGGGCGAGGGAGATCTCGGCCTCGGCGGCGCCCTCGGTGTAGTCGAACGCGGCCTTCGGCGTGCGCCGGGCGGCGATGTCGCGCAGGTCCCAGATCGTCAACGCCGACTCGAGGCGCTGCCGCCGCCCCGGCAGCGAGGGCTTCTTGAACTGCATGAGCGGCGCGAGGTCGCGCACCGTCGGCAGCTGGCGCTTGATCGGTGTCCGCCGGTTCGACGGCGTCCCGGGGGTCGCCGCGGGGGCTCCCGTCGCGGGGTCGACTCGGTGCTGGTCGTCGATCGAGGTCATACAGACATCCTACGTCTCGGAGGGGATTGTGGGGTGGTGCGGGCGGATCGCGGGGAGTACCGCACCGGGTCGACGGATCGGGCGACCATCGCGCGCAGGGCCTCGAGCGACGCCCCACCGAGACCGCCGAGCCCGACCGCCCGCGCTTGGACCAGGACGTTGCCGAGGGCGGTGGCCTCGACGGGGCCCGCCAGGACCGGGAGCCCGGTGCGGTCGGCCGTCAGCTGGCAGAGCAACCGGTTCTGCGATCCACCGCCGACGATGTGCACCTGTCGGATGTCTTTTCCGGTGATGCTGCGGATCGTGTCGAGCGTGTCCGCGTACGCGGTGGCCAGGGACTCGAGGATCGACCGCACGGTCTCGGCCCGCGACGCGGGCGCGGCGAGCCCGTGGTCGCCGCACCAGGCGGCGATCCGTGCCGGCATGTCGCCCGGCGCGGTGAACACGTCGTCCGCGACGTCGAAGACGGGGACCGGGGCGGTGACGGCCGCGGCGGCGGCGAGGAGCGCCTCCAGGTCGACGGCGTCGCCACCTCGCTCCCAGGTGCGCACGCTCTCGGAGAGCAACCACAGTCCGGACACGTTCTTCAGGAACCGGACGCGGCCGTCGACGCCGCCCTCGTTGGTGCAGTTGGCCTCGCGCGCCGCGTCCGACAGGACGGGCGCGTCGAGCTCGACGCCGACGAGCGACCAGGTGCCGGACGAGATGTACGCGAAGTCCGGATCCGTGGCGGGTACGGCCACGACGGCCGAGGCCGTGTCGTGGGACCCGACGAGCGTGACCGGCGCGGTGCCGCCGACAGCGTCGGCGACGGCGGGCAGCAGCGGACCGAGTCGGTCGCCCGGGTCGCGCAGCGTGGGCAGGAGCCCGCTCGGGAGGCCCGCAGCAGCCCGCAACGCCGGATCCCACCCACGGGTGGTCGCGTTCAGGAGCCCGGTCGTCGAGGCGTTCGTCCGCTCGGCCGCCTCGATGCCGGTCAGCCAGTACCCGAGGAGGTCCGGCACGAGCAGCGCGCGCTGCGCGAGGCGCAGGGACGGGTCGGCGGCGAACTGGAAGAGGGTGTTGAACGGCAGGTGCTGCAGGCCGTTCCGGGCGTACAGCGCGGTGGCGTCCAGCCGCTCGTGCACCGGTGCGACGCCCTGCTCGTGCCGTGCGTCGCGGTAGTGGGACGGCAGCCCGAGCAGCCGACCGCCGCGCAGGAGGCCGTAGTCCACCGCCCACGAGTCGATGCCGATGCTCGCGATCGCCGGGTGCGCGGCGAACGCCCGCCGGAGTCCCTCGGTCACCTGCCGGTACAGCTCGACGACGTCCCAGTGCAGGGCCTCGCGGTCGTGCTCGTGCAGGGTGACGGGACCGTTCGGGAACCGGGCGACGTGCTCCATCCGGACGCCGGTGGTGTCGACGTGCCCGAGGATCACCCGGCCGCTCGTCGCGCCGAGGTCGACCGCGGCGACGGTGCCACTGTTCGTCATGTGACTACCTCAGGAACGCCGCGGCGACGCCGGCGTCGACGGGCACGTGCAGTCCGGTCGTGTGCGAGAAGTCGTCGGTGCAGATGGCGTAGACGGCGTTCGCGACGTTCTCGGGCACGACCTCGCGCTTCAGGATCGTGCGCTGCGCGTAGAACTTCCCGAGGTCCTGCTCGTCGATGCCGTACGTCTTCGCCCGGTTGGCACCCCAGCCCGACGCGAAGATGCCCGAGCCGCGGACGACGCCGTCGGGGTTGATGCCGTTGACGCGGATGCCGTGCTCGCCGAGCTCGGCCGCGAGCAGCCGGACCTGGTGCGCCTGGTCGGCCTTGGTGGCGGAGTAGGCGATGTTGTTCGGGCCGGCGAACACCGAGTTCTTCGACGAGATGTACACGATGTCGCCGCCGAGGCCCTGCTCGATGAGGACCTTCGCGGCGGCCTTGGACACCAGGAACGATCCCTTCGCCATGACGTCGTGCTGCAGGTCCCAGTCCTGCTCGGTGGTCTCGAGCAGGCTCTTGCTCAGCGAGAGTCCGGCGTTGTTGACGACGAGGTCGAGGCCGCCGAAGTGCAGGAGGGTTTGCTGGATCGCCCGCTCGATGTCCGCGGAGCTCGTCACGTTCGCCGCGACGCCGATGGCCTGGTCCGGGCCACCGATCTCGGCGGCCGCTTCCTGGGCCTTCGTCAGGTCGAGATCCGCGATCACGACCGCCGCGCCCTCGGCCGCCAGGCGCTTCGCGATGGCCTTGCCGATGCCGCTCGCGGCACCGGTCACGAGCGCGATCCGGGTGCTCAGCTTCGCCGGGGCGGGCATGCGCTGCAGCTTGGCCTCCTCCAGTGCCCAGTACTCGATGCGGAACTTCTCGGCCTCGTCGATCGGGGCGTAGGAGCTGAGGGACTCCGCGCCGCGCATGACGTTGATGGCGTTGACGTAGAACTCGCCGGCGACCCGGGCGGTCTGGGCGTCCTTGCCGTACGAGAACATCCCGACGCCGGGCACGAGCACGATGAGCGGGTCGGCGCCGCGGATCGCGGGGCTGGTCTCGTCGGCGTGGCGGTCGTAGTACGCCTGGTAGTCGGCCCGGTAGGCGTCGTGGAGTTCGTGCAGACGTTCTCGGGTCTCGTCGATGCTCGCGGTGGCAGGCAGGTCGAGGATGAGCGGCTTGACCTTGGTGCGGAGGAAGTGGTCCGGGCAGCTCGTCCCGAGGGCTGCGAGCTCGGGTGCCCGCGACGACGCGAGGAAGTCGAGCACGACGTCACTGTCGGTGAAGCTGCCGACGACGGGCTTGTCGTGCCCGGCGATGCCGCGGATCGTCGGGGCGAGGGCGGCCGCCCGGACGCGGCGGTCGGACTCGGGCAGCGCGTCGAAGCCCGGACGGACGGGGCCGAAGGGCTGGTCCCGGCCGTGCTCGCGGATGAACGCCTCCGCGGTGTCGATGATCCAGCGGGAGTTCGCTTCGGCTTCTCCGGACGAGGAACCCCAGGCGGTGATGCCGTGGCCGCCGAGGATCGTGCCGATCGCCTCGGGGTGCTGCTCCTGGATCGCCGCGATGTCGAGTCCGAGCTGGAACCCCGGCCGGCGCCACGGCACCCACACGACCCTGTCGCCGAAGATCCGCTCGGTCAGCGCCGGGCCGTCCGCAGCGGTCGCGATCGCGATGCCGGCGTCGGGGTGGAGGTGGTCCACGTGCGCGGCGTCGACGAGTGCGTGCATCGCGGTGTCGATCGACGGTGCGGCACCGCCCTTGCCGAACAGGGTGTGGTCGAACGCCGCGACCATCTCGTCCTCGCGGTCGACGCCGGGGTAGACGTTCCGCAACGCGCGGACCCGGTCGACCCGGAGGACCGCGAGGCCCGCCGGGGTGAGGGTGCCGAGGTCACCCCCGGAGCCCTTCACCCACAGCAGCTCCACCGGTTCGCCCGTCACCGGGTCGGTGTCGGTGCCCTTGGCGGAGGTGTTGCCGCCGGCGTAGTTCGTGATCCGCGGATCCGAGCCGAGCGCGTTCGACCGCGCGATGAGCGCCGTGACCGTCTCGTCTGCGGACGTGGCGTGCGGTGCGGGGTCCACCCGTGCCTCCAGTCCTGTGCTTGTCATGGTGTCTACGCGCCCCAGCCGGCCTGCACGCCGCCGACCCGGTCCTCGGCGATCTGCCGCTGGTAGCCGGAGTCGAGGTAGGCGCGCATCGGGTTCGCCGGTAGGCCGCGGGATTCGCGCCACGCGGCGAGGTCCGCCCGGACGTCGGTCTGGTACGCGTCCATGAAGACCTCGTTCGCGCCGAGGACGTCGTGCGCTTCCTGCGCCGCGGTGAGCGCGACGCGGTCGAGCAGCAGCGCCCGGGCCGTCATCTCCTGCACGTTGAGCACGGAGCGGATCTGCCCGGGGATCTTGTCCTCGATGTTGTGGCACTGGTCGAGCATGAAGGCGACGTCCGGGTTGTCGTACCCGCCGCCGCGGATGACCTCGACCAGGATGCGGAACAGCTGGAACGGGTCCGCCGCACCGACGATGAGGTCGTCGTCGGCGTAGAAGCGCGAGTTGAAGTCGAACGACCCGAGCTTCCCGAGCCGGAGCAGCTGCATGACGATGAACTCGATGTTCGTGCCGGGGGCGTGGTGCCCGGTGTCGAGGCAGACCATCGCCTTGTCGCCGAGCGCCGCCGTCTGCACGTAGCTCGTGCCCCAGTCCGGGACGTCGGTGTGGTAGAACGACGGCTCGAAGAACTTGTACTCGAGCACGAGGCGCTGGTCCGGACCGAGCCGGTCGTAGATCGTCGACAGGCTCTCGTGCAGGCGGTCCTGCCGACTGCGCATGTCCTCCTGCCCGGGGTAGTTCGAGCCCTCGGCGAGCCAGATCTTCAGGTCGCGGCTGCCGGTGGCGTCCATCACGTCGATGCAGCGCAGGTGGTGGTCGATCGCCTTCTGCCGGATCGTCTCGTCGACGTGGGTCAGGGCGCCGAACTTGTAGTCGTCGTCCTGGAACGTGTTCGAGTTGACCGTGCCGAGGGCGACGCCGTGCTCCTCAGCGTGGCGCTTCAGGTCGGCGAAGTCGTCGACGAGGTCCCACGGGATGTGGAGTGCGACGGTCGGCGCGAGACCGGTGTACCGGTGGACCTGTGCGGCGTCGGCGATCTTCTCGTAGGGGTCGCGCGGGGTGCCCGGCGTCCCGAACACCTTGAAGCGGGTGCCGGAGTTGCCGAACGCCCAGCTGGGCAGCTCGATCGCCTGGCGCGCGAGCTGGTCGGCGATGCCGGCGAAGGTCGGGGTCGATGTCATCGTGCACTTCCTCGTGGCTGATTGAATCGTTTCATACGGTACGGCCTGCGCGGGGTTCGCGCAAGCCGCGGTGAGCGACGAACCACGATTCCGACATCGAACCGGCCGGTGCGGCTGGTTCGACGTCGGGAACGTGGTTCGACACGGGGCGGAGCGGGACCGCCGCGCCCCGTGCCCATCACTACGCGGCCGGCACGGCAGCGGACGCACGCAGCTCGTGCGTGCCCGCCGACACCCGCTGGTCTTCGACGCCCGGCAACCGGACCACGGCCGTGACGCCCTCCGGCACCGTGACCCGCACGAGGAGCTCCCCGTCGACGAGCTCCCACCGCACCGCGACGTGCCCGTGCACCGTGTCGAGCGAGGTCGACGCCCACGTCAGGCCACCGCCCGGCTGCGGCGCGACGAGCACCGACGCGTAGCCGGGCTCGAGCGGCGCGAGTCCGCCCACCACCCGGTGCATCCAGTCGGCCACGGCACCCAGGGCGTAGTGGTTGAACGAGGTCATCTGCCCCGGGTTGATGGTGCCGTCCGGCAGCATCGAGTCCCACCGCTCCCACACCGTCGTCGCGCCCATCGTCACCGGGTACAGCCACGAGGGGCACTCGGTCTGCAGCAGCAGCCGGTACGCGTCGTCGACGTGTCCGGTCTGCGTCAGCGCGTCGGTGATGAACGGCGTCCCGGCGAAGCCCGTCGAGATCCGGTAGCCGGACCGCTCGACGAGCGCAGACAGACGGTCGCCGGCCGAGGCCCGCTCCTGCTCGGTCAGGATCCCGAAGACGATCGCCAGCGTGTAGACGGTCGTGCAGTCGGACAGGATCCGACCGTCGTCCTGCAGGTAGTGGGTCCGGAAGCCGGCCTGGAGGCGCGACGCGAGTTCCCGGAACTCGCTCGCTTCCGCCTCGTGGCCCCCCAGGAGCACGGCCGCGTCCGCCGCGATGGTGGCGGACCGGTAGGCGCAGATCGTCGCGACGACGCCCTTGTCGGCCTTCGCCGCCGCGGGGTCCTCCGGCGGGGCGTCCGGGTCCAGCCAGTCGCCGAACTGGAACACGGTGTCCCACAGGTCCTCGGGGGAGAGGTGGTCGCGGATCCGCCGGAGGTGTGCGGCCATCGACGGGAACTGCTCCTCGAGCACCGCGGTGTCGCCGTACGCCTGGTAGAGCGTCCACGGCACCCAGACCCCGGCGTCCGACCAGACGGCGGTGGCGTCGGGCGTGCCGAAGTCCTCGGCGGGGGAGTACTTCAGCACGTCCGGGACGACGAACGGGATGACGCCGTCGGCGTGCTGCTGCTCGAGCCAGACGTCCCGGAGCCAGTCGCCGAGGAAGGCCCTCGTGTCGAACAGGTACGACGCCGTCGGGGCGAACGCCGCGATGTCGCCGGTCCACCCGAGGCGTTCGTCGCGCTGCGGGCAGTCCGTCGGCACGCTGAGGAAGTTGCCCTGCATGCCGCGCACCACGTTGTCGTGGAACGTGTTCAGCAGCTCGTGGCTCGACGCGAAGGTGCCCGTCCTCGGCAGGTCCGACCCGACCTGCACCGCGGTGAGGGCGGTCCGGAGTTCGTCGAGCGTGCCGGGCCACCCGTCGACCTGGGCGTACCGGAAGCCGTGGAACGTGAAGCGCGGCTCGAAGACGTCCTCGCCGTCCCCGCTGAGGGTGAAGTGGTCGGTGGCCTTCGCGGTGCGCAGGGGGCGCGTGCCGAGCTCGTCGTGCTCGAGGACCTCGGCGTGCTGCAGGGTCAGGACCGTCCCCGCCGGGCCGGACGCGGTCACCCGGACCCAGCCGACCAGGTTCACGCCGAAGTCGACCAGCGTGGCGCCGGCGGGGCTCGTCCAGACCTCGACCGGGGCGATCTCGGCGAGCGGACGCACGGGCGGCACGGTGTCCGCGACGAGTTCGCGCTCCCCGAGGTCCACGGTGTGCACCCCGCTGGCGTGCTCGGGTGCCCCGGGGTGCTTCCACGCGGTGTCGTCGATCCGGGCGTCGACGTCCTCGCCGTCGTAGAGCTGGTCGGCCGTGATCGCGCTCGACAGCGCCTGCCAGTCGGTGTCGGTCGCGATGACCTGCTCGTGGCCGTCGGCGAAGGTGAGGCGGAGTTCGGCGAACCCGGCGACCTCGTCGGCGTACCAGCCGCCGCCACCGCCCCACGCGAGGCGTCCGGCGGCCCAGCCCTTGCCGAGCACGAGCGCGAGGACGGCGGCGCCGCCGGGCTCGGTGCCGGTGAGGTGCGCGGTGACGTCGTGCGAGACGACGCGGACGCGCCACTCGTAGCTCGTCCACCCCGGTTCGAGCAGGTGGTCGGAGACGCGCTGCCCGCCGAGCCACGCCTCGACGACGCCGAGGGCGCTGACGTCGAGCGCCGCGCTCGTCACGGCACCGTGGGCGTCGTCGAGGGTGAACTCACGGCGCAGGATCGGCGCGCTGGCGAGGTCGGCGTCGCTCGCGATGAACGGTGCGGTCCAGTCGGTCATGTGGTGTGTCCTTTCACGCGACCGGTCGTCGTCGACCGGTGCGGGGTCTGGGGTCCGGCAACCCCGCCCGGGTGGGCGGGGTGGCGGAGGCGGGTCGCGCCTCCAGGCCGGTGGGCGTCAGCCCTTGACGGCGCCGCTGGTCATGCCGGCGACGATCTGACGGTTGAAGAAGACGTAGAGGATCAGCGGCGGGATCGTGATGAGCAGCACGTCCGTGAAGAGCAGGTTCAGCTGACTGACCGACTGGCTCTGGAACGCGTAGAGGGTCTGCTGCACCGTGGCGTTCTCGGAGCCGGGCAGGAAGTACAGCGGGTTGGCGAAGTCGTTGAACACGGCCACCGACTGCACGAGCACGACCGTGATGATGACGGGCTTGAGCAGCGGCAGGACGACCCCGAAGAACAGGCGGATCGGACCGGCGCCGTCGAGCACCGCGGCCTCGTCGAGCTCCTTCGGGATCGTCGCGACGAAGGCCCGGAAGAGCAGGATGCAGAACGACAGGCCGAAGGTCGCCTCGATGAGGATCATCCCGCCCATCGTCTTGAACAGGTTGAGTCCCTGCAGGACCCAGATCGTCGGGACGATCGCGGGCGGGACGATGAGGCCGGCGAGCACGAAGAAGCTGATCACGCCGTTCCACCTGCTCGGACGACGCTGCAGCACGTAGCCGACCATGGCGGAGAAGACCACCATGATGACGACACTGCCGACGGTGAGGACGGCACTGTTCAGGAACGCCCGGACGATCCCGCTCTCCCCGGTGGCGAACACGGCCTGCAGGTTCTGCCACAGCTGCCACTGGGTCGGCAGCGTGAAGCCGAGCTGGTTCGCCTCGGCCGGGCTCTTCGCGGCCTGCAGGAAGACGAAGACGAACGGCACGAGGAACACGACGAAGCTGACGACGATCGCGATGATGCCGATGACCCACTTGCGGGTCGTCTGGCGGTTCCGTCGGCGGGCGACGGGGTTCGGTGCGGAGCCGGTGCGCCGGCTGGTGGTGATCGCGGTCACAGGTCCGCCTCCTTGCGGTTGAGCAGCCACGAGATGGGCACCATGATCGCGGTCACGACGACGAACAACACGACGTTGCCCGCGGTCGACAACCCGTAGAACCCGGCCTGGTACTGCTTGTAGATCACACTCGCGATGACGTCGCTCGTGAACCCGGGGCCGCCGCCGGTCATCGCCCAGATGAGGTCGAACGACCGCAGGCCGCCGATGAGCGACAGGATGATGACCGTCCCCATCGCCGGACGCGACAGCGGCAGCGTGATGTTCCGGAAGATCGACCACGAGCTCGCGCCGTCGACCCGGGCGGCCTCGAAGTACTCCTGCGGGATCGCCACGATGCCCGCGATGAAGATGAGCGTGGCGATGCCGACGCCCTTCCAGACGTCCACCGCGGCGACGCTCCAGAGGGCGAGGGCCGGGTCGGTCAGCCACCCGGGGGTGGGGAGGCCGACCGCGCCGAGCGCGCCGTTGATGATGCCGTGGAAGGGGTCCATCAGCGCCTTGAACGTGATGCCGATGCCGATGGTCGACACCAGCACGGGGAAGAACACCACCGCTCGGAGGTAGCCGCGCCCGAGCACCGGGCTCGTGAGGAGCAGGGCGAGGGCGAGTCCGAGGACCACCTTCGCCGCGCTCGTCACGAACCCGTACTCGAACGTGTGCACGAACCCGGAGACGAGCTGCGGGTCCTGGAAGAACCGGACGAAGTTGTCGAAGCCGATGAAGGTCTGGTCGAACAGCGTCCAGCGGGTGAGCGAGAAGTAGAACCCCGCGAAGGTCGGGACCGCGAAGAACACGACGTACAGCGCGATCGCCGGGATGAAGAACCACGCCGGGTAGAACGAGCGCATGCGTCGGCGTGCCGGTCCGGGGCCCGCCTTCGTGGTCTCGGGCGGGGCGACCGCCGTCGTGAGCGTCGCGGTCACGCCGGTCACCAGCCCTTCAGTCCGAGCTGCTGCGCCTGCTGCACGACGTCCTGGTCGTACTGCTTCGCACCGACGGCCGCGCTGGAGATCCCGGAGCCGACCTGCACGCAGATCTTCTCGAGGTTCGGGCCCTTGATCGGCGAGAGGAACTCGAGCGCCGGCGTGGCCTTGCCGTCGTCGATGTACTTCTGCAGGTCGCTCAGCATCGGCGGCACCGAGCTCGGCAGGGTGCAGGTGGAGATCACGTACGGGCCACCGGGGGTGCCGGTGTCGTTCTGCACCTTGCAGCCCTCGGACGAGTTCGCGAAGGCGACGAACTTCTTCGCGGCCGCGAGCTTGTCGCCCGTGGTCGTCTTGGGGATGTAGAGGCCGTTCGGCTCCCAGATGGTGAGGTTCGTGTCGTCGGCGTTCTGCGCGGGGAGGGCGAAGGCGCCGATGTCGTCGACGGCGTCCGGGTTGTCCTGCTGCAGCGTCGAGATGGCGTTGGTGAGCATCGGGTACTGCGCCCCGGTGCCCTCGGCGAGCATCTTCAGACCGTTCGCCTGGGTGGCGGAGGCGAAGTCCTTGTTGACCAGGCCCTTGTCCTGCACCTCGGCCAGGTGCTCGAAGCCCGCGAGGGCCGGCTCCTTGGCGTAGGACTCCTTGTTCTTCGTGTACTGCGTCGCCCAGTTGCTCTGCTGCGCGGTGATGTTCGCGAAGTCGCCGAGCACGAAGAGCTGGCTCGTCCAGGTGTCGCCGTAGGTCTGGATGATCGGGGCGACCTTGCCGGCGTCCTTGATCTTCTCGCTGTTGCTGATGAACTCGTCCCAGGTGGTGGGGACGCTCAGGCCGAGGTCCTCGTAGACCTTCTTGTTGTACATCACGGCGCCGCCGAAGCTCGTGCCGAACGGGGCGCCGTACATGCCCTTGTCGGTGCTCACCACCTTGACGAACTGCTTGTCGACGTCCTTCGCCCAGCTCTCCTTCGACAGGTCGACGAGGGTGTTGTCGGGGTTCAGGGCCTGCAGCAGCGAGCCGGAGTTGTAGTTGAAGACGTCGTCCATCTCGCCGGTCGACAGCTGGGTCTTGACCAGGTTGTCGCCGTCGGTGCCCTGCGGCTTCGTGTCCACCTTGACGGTGATGTCCGGGTTGGCCTTCTCGAATGCCGATACGAGTGCCTTGGTGGTCACCGCGGTGGCGGTGGAGTTGTCGACCAGGTAGCTGATCTGCACCTTGCCGCCGCTGCTGCCGGTGTCGGCCGAGCCGCCGGACGAACAGGCGGCCAGGCTGCCGATGAGGACCGTGGCGCCGCCGATGGCGAGCAACCTGGTGGTCAGGGAACGAGCTGACATTCCTTACCTCCTCGTAAGGCCGGGGCGGGGTACCCCGGGTGAAACGGTGCCGGTCGCCGCGCCGGTGCGGCTTCCGGTGGTGCTGTTTAGAACGTTTCAATCGGAATGGAACCATGCGGATTGAAGCGTGTCAATCACCGATTCGGTTTCGTTACGCACGGACGGACCCCGTGCCCGGTGCGATGGCCAGGAGGCGCGGCCCGGCCCCGGCGGGCAGGCGTGCGGGCGGGGTGGTGGCGCGAGACTCGGCTCGGCGGACTGTTTCGCGGCTGCGGACCCGCGAGGGTGTCCGCCCACGCGAGACTCGGGGTGCCGGGGCTGCGCGATGGTGGGGCTCGCGGGGTTTCGCGCTGGCCGACACTTCACGGGGCCGCGGGCGCGTGAGGTGTCGCTCAGCGCGAAACGCGCGCGCGGGGTGGCTGCGCGAGACTCGGCTCGGCGGACTGTTTCGCGGCTGCGGGCCCGCGAGGGTGTCCGCCCACGCGAGACTCGGGGTGCGCCGGGGCCGCCCAGGGGCGGGGCTCGCGGGGTTTCGCGCTGGCCGACACTTCACGGGGTCGCCGGCGCGTGAGGTGTCGCTCAGCGCGAAACGCGCGCGCGGAGTGGCTGCGCGAGACTCGGCTCGGCGGACTGTTTCGCGGCTGCGGGCCCGCGAACGTGTCCGCCCACGCGAGACTCGGGACCGCGACGGCCGCGACGGCCGCGACGGCCGCGACAGCCGCCCGGCGC